>NZ_JBPQTX010000004.1:0-73126 GCF_051386555.1 Streptomyces sp. URMC 126 | reverse complement strand
CCCCCCCCCGCGCCGCTGGCCACCCTGCCCGTCAGGCTGGAGCCCATCGGCGTCATCCTCCCCGCCGACCACCCCCTCGCCGCCCACGAGGAGGTGCCGCTCGCGGCCCTCGCCGACCACCCGCTCCTCGTCCACACCGCCGACGAGGCCGCCGAATGGCGCGACTGGATCGACCGGATCATGGCCGACTTCGGCCTCCGCAGCGCGCTGCGCGTCCGCGGGCACGGCCGCGCCGCCATCCACGCGGTGGTCCAGGCCCGCGGCTACCCCTCCTTCGGTCTGACCACCGGGCACCTCCCCGACGGCCTCACCGCCCGCCCCCTGACCGACCCGGTCCCGCTCTACCCCTGGCACGCCGTCTGGAACACCAGCACCGCGACGGCCGCCACCCACCGCGCGCTGGAGATCGTCCACACCTACGCCCGGGCCCGTCACTGGCACCGCTTCCCCGATGCCCCGTGGTGGCTGCCGGAAGCGGACCGCGCGGCACTGAACCCGCGGAAGTGACCGGAGGCCGACCTCCTGAACAGCGACCGGCCCCGGCGCGGCGAACGTTCCGTGCCGCACGGCCGCACCGGCGGCGGGAACGACGGTACGGGCCACCGCGGCAGGCGGAGACGTACCGCGACGGTTCCCTCCGCTTCCGCGACGAGAACACCCACCTGTGCCTGGTCGCACCCGCGCGGGAAGCGGCCTACGTGACGCTCGGACCCTGCGCCGACGACGCCCGGCAGCGCTGGACGGCCGTGCCGTGACGCCGCGACGCGCCTGAGGGGCGGCGGAGCCTCGCGGCGGGCCCGCCCGTCGGTCTCAACGCCGCAGCGCCGCCTCCCGCTCCATGTGCGACAGCTTCTCCGGGTTACGGACGGCGTAGAAGCCGCTGATGAGGCCGTCGTCCATGCGCACCGCCACGACGGTGTCGAGCTCGCCGTCGATCCGGAAGGCCAGCGCCGGGCGGCCGTTGACCTCCGTCAGCCGCAGCGAGGTCTCCGCCTTGATCCTGGACAGGGAGCCGACGAGCAGGCGGGCGACCTTGTCGGCGCCCACGATGGGCCGGAGGACGGCCTTCTTGACGCCGCCGCCGTCGCCGAGGAGGACGACGTCCGGGGCGAGGATGTCGAGCAGGCTCTGCAGGTCGCCCGTCTCCACCGCCCGCCGGAAGGCGTCGAGGGCGCTGCGGGTCTCGGCCGGGGAGACGGTCCCGCGCGGCCGGCGGGCGGCGACGTGGGAGCGGGCGCGGTGGGCGATCTGGCGGACCGCGGCGAGGGACTTGTCGACGGCTTCGGCGATCTCGTCGTATCCGAGGTCGAACACCTCGCGCAGCACGAACACCGCCCGCTCGGTCGGCGTGAGCGTCTCCAGGACCAGCAGCATCGCCATCGAGACGCTGTCGGCGAGTTCGGCGTCCTCGGCCACGTCGGGGGCGGTGAGCAGCGGCTCGGGCAGCCAGGTGCCGACGTAGGACTCCTTGCGCCGGCCGAGGGTCCGCAGCCGGCCCAGGGCCTGGCGGGTGGTGATGCGGACCAGGTAGGCGCGCCGTTCCCGGACCGTGGCGAGGTCGACGGCCGACCAGCGCAGCCAGGTCTCCTGGAGCACGTCCTCCGCGTCGGCGGCCGAGCCGAGCATCTCGTAGGCGACCGTGAACAGCAGGTTGCGGTGGGCGACGAATGTCTCGGTGGCGATGTCCACGGACGCGCCGGCGCCTCGCCCGGCCGTCTCCTCCATATCCGTCTTAGCCGCCGCCTCCGCCGCGCGTGCGCCCTGCTCGCTGTTCACCGCGTGCTCCCCCGTGTTCGTTCCCGACCGTGTCACATGCATCGGACACCGGTCGTCGGCGCTTTGTGACAGCCGCCGCCGGTGGTCCTCGTCACATCCGTATCCCGTCACAGGGCGGGGACGGGCGGCATCTCATGGTCGCCAGTGACACACCACAACGTGAGGACGACGTCATGGACACCCGTTTCGACCTGTTCGGCAACGAGTTCGGCGCCCGGTTCACCAAGCGGTTCGCCAACGCCGGTGCGCTGCTCCACCAGTCGTCGCTGCCGCTGTCCACGCAGGAGCTGGTGTCGCTGCGCGCCAGCCAGATCAACGGCTGCGGCTGGTGCGTGGACATGCACACCAAGGAGGCGGTGGCGGCCGGGGAGAGCCACGCGCGGCTGCACCTGGTGGCCACCTGGCGCGAGGCCACGGTGTTCACCGAGGCGGAGCGGGCCGCGCTGGCCTTCGCCGAGGAGGGCACCCGGATGGCCGATGCCCACCAAGGCGTGTCCGACGAGACGTGGGACCGGGTGCGCGAGCACTACGACGACGACCAGATCGCCGCGCTCGTCTGCCTGGTCGGGCTGATCAACGCGGCCAACCGGTTCGCCGTGATCGTGCACCAGCGGGGAGGGTCGTACGAGGCGGGCATGTTCGCCTCCGCGCTCGCCTGAGACGAGGACCTGTCCGAACGGGGCCTGCCCTGACGGGACTTGCCCGCAAGGGGCTTGCCTACCCCCTCTCCCCCGCCTCCGCGATCCTGTGCCGGGAGCGCCACACCCCGGCGGAGATCCGGGCCAAGAGGCGGGCGGCCGGGTCGTCGACGTCGTCGCCCGAGCCGAGCGGGCCCGTGTAGCAGACGGCGATCGTGTAGGGCGGGGTGTCGGGCGGGTAGACCACGGCGGCGCTGTGGCGGAGGCCGGTGATCCAGCCGTTCTTGCCGGCGAGCCGGGTGCCCGGGGGCAGGCCGGCGGCGAGGTCGACGCCGTGGGCGTTGTGCTCCAGCAGGGCCAGGACCTCGGGTTCCAGGGAGTCCAGGAGGGCGGCCAAATCGCGGGCGGTGACGAGGTTCTGGAGGCCGGCGGCGCGGGCGGGGTGGTCCTCGATGCCGCGCCGTACGACGCTGTGGGCGGCGCCGGCCCGGCGCCAGACCTCGGCCACGGCCGCGTACCCCACCTCGGCCAGGCAGAGGTTGGTGGCCAGATTCGAGGAGTGGGTGACCATCCGCTCGGCGAGCCAGCGCAGCGGCGCCGTGCCGCCGAGCCGCTGCCAGGGCAGCGGGTCGCCGTCCTCGGCGGGGTCGTCGGCGTACGTACCGCCGCCGGCGGCGGAGGCGAAGCGGTTGACGACCGGGACGGGCCGGTCGAGGTCGGTGCCGGAGCGGTGGAGCGCGGCCAGGACGGCCACTTTCATGGTGCTGGCGGCGTAGTGCACCGCGTCCGCGTTCCGCTCGACGGCCGGGGGGCGGCCCTGGGATGCCACGACGAGGGAGAGCACGTCCTCAGCGTAGGGCCCGGGGCGGCGGGACAGGGCCCGGAACGGCGGACAGGCCGCCCCGGTGCGAAACCGGGGCGGCCTGTCCGTGGAGATGGGCGGCGGGGGGGATGTCAGCCCATCTCCTCCAACGCCTTGCCCTTGGTCTCCTTGACGTACTTGAGCACGAAGGGGATGGAGAGCACGGCGAAGACCGTGTAGATGATGTAGGTGCCGGAGAGGTTCCAGTCCGACAGGCTCGGGAAGCTCGCCGTGATGGCCCAGTTGGCGATCCACTGGGCGGCCGCGGCCACACCCAGCGCCGCGGCGCGGATCCGGTTGGGGAACATCTCGCCGAGGAAGACCCAGACCACGACGCCCCAGGAGAGGGCGAAGAAGAGGACGAAGGCGTGGGCCGCGATCAGGGCGACGGTGCCCTGGGCGGTCGGCAGCGAGCCGTCGCCGGCCTGCGAGGAGAACGCCCAGGCCTCCAGGGCCAGGGAGACGGCCATACCGGCCGAGCCGACGATCGCGAGCGGCTTGCGGCCGACCCGGTCGACGAAGAGCATCGCGACCACGGTGCCGACGATGTTGATGATCGACGTGGTGAACGAGTAGAGGAACGAGTCGCTCGGGTCGATGCCCACGGACTGCCACAGGGTCGCCGAGTAGTAGAAGGCGACGTTGATGCCGACGAGCTGCTGGAAGACCGAGAGGCCGATGCCGACCCAGACGATCGGCAGGAAGCCGGCCTTGCCGCCCAGGAGGTCCTTGAAGCTGGACTTGTGCTCGCTGCGCATCGCGTGCTCGATCTCGGCGACGCGGCCGTCGAGGTCGATGTCCTTGCCCTCGACGTCCGCGAGGACGGCCTTGGCCTTGTCGACCTTGCCGACGGAGATCAGGAAGCGCGGGGACTCGGGGATGGCGAAGGAGAGCAGGCCGTAGAGGACGGCCGGGATGACCATGACGCCGAGCATCAGCTGCCAGGCCTCGATGCCCAGCACCTTGCCGCGCTGGTCGCCGTCGGCCATGTTGAGGATGCCCCAGTTGACCAGCTGCGAGACGGCGATGCCGACGACGATCGCGGCCTGCTGGAAGGAGCCGAGCCGGCCGCGGTAGGCGGGCGGGGAGACCTCGGCGATGTAGGCCGGGCCGATGACCGAGGCCATGCCGATCGCGATGCCGCCCAGGACGCGCCAGAAGGCCAGGTCCCAGAGGGCGAAGGGCAGCGCGGAACCGACGGCGCTGATGGTGAAGAGGGTCGCCGAGATCTGCATCACGCGGATGCGGCCGATCCGGTCGGCGATCCGGCCCGCGGTCGCGGCGCCGATGGCGCAGCCGATCAGCGCGATGGCGATGACCTGGGCCAGGGCGGCCGAGCCGATGTCGTACTTCCCGCGGATGCCCTCGACCGCACCGTTGATCACGGAGCTGTCGTAGCCGAAGAGGAAGCCACCCATGGCCGCGGCCGCGGTGATGAAGATGACGTGGCCGAGGTGGTCCGGCTGGGCCTTGCGGCCCTCGGCCCCCTGCGCCATCGCAGTGCTGGTCAACGTGTACTCCTGGGTTCCTCGGCGACATTGCCGGGAAAGGTGTGGGGGTGGCCTTTCCAGTGGGTCACATGATCCAAGTGCCCACCAGTTGAAGGCATAAGCAACGCAGCAGACCCTATGTCTTCATTTGGCGAAGTCAATACTTTGTGACGAAGAACTATCCCCTGCCTTTGGGGTAGTTTGCCTTCATTACTTGAAGGCGATCATGAAAAATGCCCGAAATGCGGGGCCGACAGGCGGTGAACGATCACCGACCGGCCGGCCGACAGGGATCGGATCCGGTCACCGCAGCCGCTGGCTGATGACCTTTGAGACACCGTCGCCCTGCATGGACACGCCATAGAGCGCGTCGGCGACCTCCATCGTCCGCTTCTGGTGCGTGATCACGATCAGCTGCGAGCTCTCCTGGAGCTCCCGCATGATCCCGATCAGCCGCTGGAGGTTGGTGTCGTCCAGCGCCGCCTCCACCTCGTCCATCACATAGAACGGGCTGGGTCGCGCCTTGAAGATCGCCACCAGCAGGGCGACGGCGGTCAGCGACCGCTCGCCGCCCGACAGCAGCGACAGCCGCTTGACCTTCTTGCCCGGCGGCCGGGCCTCCACGTCCACGCCGGTGGCCAGCATGTCGTCCGGGTCGGTCAGCACCAGCCGGCCCTCGCCACCCGGGAACAGCCGCGAGAAGACCCCCTCGAACTCCCGCGCGGTGTCCCGGTACGCCTCGGTGAAGACCTCCTCCACCCGCCGGTCCACGTCCTTGACGACCTGGAGCAGGTCGGCCCGGGTCTTCTTCAGGTCCTCCAACTGCTCGGAGAGGAACTTGTGCCGCTCCTCCAGCGCCGCGAACTCCTCCAGCGCCAGCGGGTTGACCTTGCCGAGCTGCTGGTACGCCCGCTCGGCGGCGCGCAGCCGCTTCTCCTGCTCGGCCCGGACGTACGGGACGGGCGCGAGCTCCCGCGGCTCCTCGCCCTCCGCCGGGGGCGACGGCGGCACCGGCTGGTCCGGACCGTACTCGGCGGCCAGCGCCTCGGGTTCGATGCCGAACTCCTCCAGCGCCTTCGCCTCCAACTGCTCGATCCGCAGCCGCTTCTCGGCCCCCAGCACCTCGCCCCGGTGCACCGAGTCCGTGAGCTTGTCCAGCTCGGCCTTGAGCTCCCGGGCCCGGTTGCGGCCGACGACGAGCTCCCGTTCGCGCTCGGCCTTCGCCGCCTCGGCGGTCCGCCGCTCCTCGTCCGCGCGGACCAGCGACACCTCGACGTGCGCCAGCAACTGCCGGGCACCCGCCGCGACGGCCGTCGCGACCTCGGCCTCATGCCGCAGCCGCGCGCGCCGCCGCTCGGCCCGCTCCCGCGCCTCCCGCTCGGCGCGCGCCGCCCGGTCCAGCGAATCCGCCCGGCCGGCCAGCGCCTTGACCCGCTCCTCGTGGGTCCGCAGCTGGAGCCGGGCCTCCATCTCGGTCTGCCGGGCGTTGGCACCGTCGGCCGCCAGCCGGTCGCGGACGGAGGTGTCCGGCTCGTCGTCGGCGCCGTCCTCCTCCAGCTCCTCGGCCGCGGCCAGCCGCCCGGCCAGCTCCTCGGCCTCCTCACGCGCCCGGACCAGGGCCTCCTCCGCGTGCGCCGCCGCCGCGGCGGCCCGCTCCGCCTCGCCCGCCGCCGCCCGGGCCTGCCCGGCGAGTCCGCCGAGCACCTGCGCGGAACGCGACTTCTCGCGGTCCGCGGCGCTCAGCCGGGCGGCCAGCTCCTCGACCAGGGCCGCGCACCGGACGCGCTCCTCCCCCGCCGCCTCCTGTTCACGGGAGAGCCGGGCGCACAGCTCGTCCAGCTCCGCGCGCTCGGCGGCGGCCTCATCGACGGCCGCCCGCACCTCCAGCAGGCTGGGCGCGCCCTCGGACCCGCCCTGGGCGAGGTGGGCGCCGAGGACGTCGCCCTCGGCGGTGACGGCGGTCAGCTCCGGGTGCCCGGCGACCAGCCGCTCGGCGTCCTCCAGCGCGTCCACGACCACCACGCCGTCCAGCAGCCGCCGCACGGCGGGCAGCAGTTCCTCCGGCCCGGTGACCAGACCGGCGGCGTACCGCCCGGCGGGCGGGGCGGGGCGCTCCGGGCCGGCGGGGCCGGGGGCGCCGCCGAGCAGCAGGACGGCGCGGCCGGCGTCCTCCTTCTTCAGCAGGCGCAGCGCCTCGGCGGCGGCCGGGAGGCCGGTGACGGCGACGCCGTCGGCGACCGCGCCCAGGGCGGCGGCCACCGGCAGCTCGTACCCCGGGGCGACGGTGAGGAGTTCCGCGGCCGGGCCCAGCAGTCCGTCCCACCGCTCCCGCGCGGACAGCAGGGCGTCGGTGCCGTCCTTGCGGCGCAGGCCCAGGGAGAGAGCATCGTGCCGGGCGGTGACGGCGGCGCGGCGCCGGTCGGCGTCCGTGGCGGCCTCGCGGGCGGCGGCCAGCGCGGCGTCGGCCTCGGCCAGCGCCTCCTTCGCGGCTTGCAGCCGGCCGGCGAGTTCCGCGTCACCGGCGTCGGTGCCGTCCGCCTCGGCCTGCCGGAGCTCGTACTCCTCGCGGGCCGCCGCCGCGCGCTCCCGGGCCTCGTCGCGGGCGGTCGCCAGCCGGCCGGCCTCGGCCTCGGCGGACGCCACCCGGCCGCGCGCCGCGGTGACCCGGCCCTGCAGCCGGGCCCGCTGCTCCCGCCGGTCGGCCAGGGCGCGAGTGGCGTCGCGGAGTCGGCGTTCCTCCTCGGCGAGCCGGCGTTCGAGGTCGGCGCGGTGGGCGGCGGTGTCCTCCAGGGCCCGGTCCGCGGCCTCCACGGCGGCCTCCAGCTCGGCCTCCTGCTCCCGGATCCGGGCCGCCTCGCGCTCCAGGTCCTCGGGGTCGCGGCCGCGCCGCTCCTCGGCGGGGGCGGCGGTGGCGCTGGTGACGCGGGCGTCGGCGAGGCCGATGGTGCCGCGCACCCGCTCGGCGAGGCGCGAGAGTTCGTACCAGGTCTGCTGGGCGGTGGCCAGCCGCGGCGCCAGCTCCTCGACCTGCCGCTCCAGGTCGGCCTCCCGGCGGGCCGCCTCGCGCAGCTCGGCCTCGGTCGCGTCCTTGCGGCTCTTGAGCGCGGTCTCGTCGGCGATCTCGGCGCGCAGCGCCTCACGGAGGGCGGTCAGGTCGTCGGCCAGCAGCCGCAGCCGGGCGTCGCGCAGGTCGGCCTGGATGACGGCGGCGCGGCGGGCCACGGCGGCCTGCCGGCCCAGCGGCTTGAGCTGGCGGCGCAGTTCGTCGCTGAGGTCCTGGACCCGGGCGAGGTTGGCCTTCATCGCGTCCAGCTTCCGCAGCGCCTTCTCCTTGCGCTTGCGGTGCTTGAGGACGCCGGCGGCCTCCTCGATGAAGGCGCGGCGGCCGGCGGGGTCGGCGTGCAGGACGGAGTCGAGCTGGCCCTGGCCGACGATGACGTGCATCTCGCGGCCGATGCCGGAGTCGGAGAGGAGCTCCTGGATGTCGAGGAGGCGGCAGGTGTCCCCGTTGATCTGGTACTCGCTGCCGCCGTTGCGGAACATGATCCGCGTGATGGTGACCTCGGCGTACTCGATGGGGAGCGCGCCGTCGGAGTTGTCGATGGTGAGCGAGACCTCGGCGCGGCCCAGCGGCGGCCGGCCGGTCGTCCCGGCGAAGATGACGTCCTCCATCTTGCCGCCGCGCAGCGACTTGGCGCCCTGCTCGCCCATGACCCAGGAGAGGGCGTCGACGACGTTCGACTTGCCGGACCCGTTGGGGCCCACGACGCAGGTGATCCCGGGCTCGAAGCGCAGGGTCGTCGCGGAGGCGAAGGACTTGAACCCGCGCAGGGTCAGGCTCTTGAGGTGCACGCGGAAGGACTTTACCGTCCTGTCCTGCGCCGTTCCGGGCCCGCGCGGGCCGCTGGCGCGCCGCGTCGCGATCCGCGGGCCGTGGTTTCGCCCCGGAACGGGGAGGGCACATGTTGCGGTACGGGACGGGGGGCGAACGCCAGTGGACGACGGTCGGAACGACGGGGGACGCCCAGGGAACGCGGGACACCGGAGATCCGGTCACGGCGCGGGCCGCCGGGAGCCGGCGGCGGAAGCGGGTACGACGAAGGGACGCCGAAGCGTCCCTTGCAGATTCTCGAGCGGCTGACAGTGCAGCCCGACCGAGCCCCCGGGGCGGGGCCGATACGGTCAGGCGAGCGCAGGCTCCGCCTTGGAAACGTCGATGCTGTCGAGCAGCGAGTCACCGCGGTGAGCGGCGGCAGACAGCGCGTCGTTCTCGGCCTGCATCCGGATGAGCTCGGATTCCAGGTCCTGGACTCGCTGCTGAAGCCGTCGCATCTCGGAGAGGACTCGGGGGTCGGAGCCGCCGACGTAACCGAGAAGCGCCTTTGCCATGATGGATGGTCCTCCACACTGAGTGACCGACCTATGCGGTGTGGGTCGTGAGGGATTCGCACCCGCGGTGCTTGGCCTTCGCTCTTGCTCGTATCTTCCATGCCAAACAGCTAAGGTGCGCGGGGCTTCCAGAGTCTCACCAAATGGTTTGACGGTCAACACGATCACACCGCGTATCGACGGGCGTCCCGGTGGTGCGCGGCGGCGGAATGCGCGGCGCCTTTCCCTGACCGGGCCCGGAGGGCGGGGAGATCATCCGTTGGGGTGCAGCCTTCCATGGCGGGACCGTCTTGGCAACCATCAGGCAATATTCCATGAGTGCATATGCCAGGGGCATATAAATACCCGGTCCCGGCCTTCCCGATTCCGCCCCGTTTCCCCCTTCCGGCGGTGTCCGGTCAGCGCATCTCGAAGCCGTCGTACCCGCCGCGCGGTGTGGCCCAGATCTCGGTGACGCCGTCCACGCGCCCGGGCGTGTCCCCGCTCCGCAGCCAGTCGAGGAGGTCCTCGCACGCCTCGCGCGGACCCTCGGCGACCACCTGGACGCGGCCGTCGGCGAGGTTCGAGGCGAAACCGATCAGCCCTCCGATGCGCAGTGCGTTCTCCCGGGTGAACCAGCGGAAGCCCACACCCTGCACATGACCACGAACCCAGGCGGTGAGACGGACACAGTCGTTCATGTCTGCACGCTAACCGGCCAATTAGATAAGCGGCACTTCGGCCCCTGATTCCGTGCCGTAAGGTCGCGCCTCGAAAAGGACTAGCCCGTACGAGTGACGACCGACCGGACCGCCGGTCTCCGTTCGACCCCTTCTCGTCCTCCGTCACTCACGGCACCACCGCACCACCGCACAGCACCGCACCGAGACGCCGAGCACCTAAGGAAGGCAGCGGATGGGTCGCCATCGACGCTCTGCCCCCGTGACCTCCGAAGAAGCGACAGCGAGTCCCCGGGCAGCCAGGGATCCCCTGACGAGCGAGACGACCGAACCGGCCGGGACGACCGTGGTCATCCGGACCACCGGGACTGCCGAGCACACCGGGACCACCGAGCCGTACGACCCCGACGAGGCACCCACCATCCCCATTCCGCTGGCGGTCCCCCCACCGGCCGGCGACGCGCGGACCGGCCCCGGGCCCGCGCCCGACCCCGCCCGTACGAGCGGGGTCGGCCGGCACCGGAGCCCGCGCGGGGCCGGGCGCGCGGACCGGCGGGACGGACCGCCCGAGAACGCCGGGCCGCCGCCGGAAAAGCGGCCCGAGGGCCACCCGGAGCAGCGGCCGGGCGAACGGTCCGCGGCGAAGGCCCGGCGGGAAGGAAAAGCCCGGCGCAAGGGGCGGGAGCCGGGCCGGGGCTCCCCCGCGAAGGGCACCGCCGGAGCCGCCGGCGGCGGAGCCGTCCGGCCGCCGAAGGCCAAGGCTCCGGCCCGGACGGGTCTGCTCGGCGCCTCGGCCGCCGTGGCCATGGGAGCCGTGGCCATGGTCTCCGGCCTGCTGCCCGGCAACCCGCTGACCGTCGGCGACAGCAGCGGCGGGCGGGGCGGGGTCCCCGGCGGTCAGGTGCGCGCCGACGCCCCGATCGAGGTGCCGCCCGGCGCCCGCCCCGGCCGGCCGCCGGCGGCCGGGCACACCGGCCCGACGGTCCCGGTGGCGCGGCCGGGCACGGCGGTCGGCACCGCGTACGACCGCGCCGGCGCCCGCACCCTCGTCCAGGCGGTCGCCCGGACGGCCGCCGGGCACCCCCCGGCCGCGGCGGACACAGCCGGCACAACCGACAGCGCCGGCACGGCCGACACCGCCGCCTCGGCGGCCTCGGGAGTCACCGCCGCGACCTCCGCCGCGACTTCGGCGTCGGCGGCGGCCTCCGTCGCCGTCCCCGGCTCCCCCGCGACCCGGATCACGGTCGCCGCGCACCGGCGGGACGCGGTACGGGACACCCCCGCGCGGACCGAACGGGCGGACTCCGCCACGGCGTCCGCCCGACTGCGGGCCGACCATGCCGCGAGCCGTGCCGCGGACCATGCGGCGGACCATGCGGCCGAGGCGGGCGCGCGGACCTCCGCGGACCTCGCCGCCGACACCCGGGGCGCGGCGGCGCGCACGGTCGTCGCCCTGGTGAACGCCGAGCGGGCGAAGGCCGGTTGCCGGCCGCTGCGCGCGGACGCGCGGCTCACCTCGCTCGCCCAGTCGATGAGCGAGGACATGGCGCGGCGCGGTTTCTTCGACCACACCGACCCGGACGGCCGCTCCCCCTGGGACCGGGCGGCCCGCCACGGCGTCAGGAACCTGGGCGGGGAGAACATCGCCCGGGGCCACGCCGACGCGCACGCGGTGGTCGACGCGTGGATGCGCAGCGCGGGACACCGGCGGAACATCCTCAACTGCGACTACCGGACCCTCGGCGTCGGCGTCCAGCGCGGCGCGGGCGGCCCGTGGTGGACGCAGGACTTCGGCTACTGACGCGGCCGGCGGACCCCGGTGGGCCCGCCGGTGTCCGCGCGAACGCCGACGGGCGGACCACCTCCCGGACTTCCGGGGTGTGTGGTCCGCCCGCCGACGTGTGGGGGGGGAGCAGCCGGTCGGCGCCGCCCGGGGCGTCGCCGTCAGAGCGCGGCGCGGCCGGCCGCGAAGACGCGGGCCTGCTCGGCGACCCGGCGTCCGAGGTGCGCGGCGGTCTCGATGTCGGCCTTGTGCACGGCCTCGGGGCCCCGGTCGTTGTCGGTCTGGGCGCCCGCGCCGAGGAAGAAGCCGAGGCGGTTGAGGTCGTTCTCGGAGGCCTCGGAGGTGTTCCAGCCCGGGTGCAGGCCGAGGCTCACCCAGTGCATGCCGTGCTGGGCGGCGAGGATGCCGAAGAACTGGAGGGTGTGGAGCTTGTCGCCGCTCTTGGAGCCGGAGTTGGTGAAGCCGGCGGCCAGCTTGTCCCGCCAGGCGTGGGTGAACCAGCGCTTGGCGGTCGCCTCGGCGAAGACGTGGAAGGCGCCGGAGGCCGTTCCCATGTAGGTCGGGGAACCGAAGACGATCGCGTCGGACGCGTCGAGCAGCGCCCACTGCTCGTCAGTGATCTTGTCGACCTCGATCAGGTGGACGGTCGCACCGGTCTCGGCGGCGCCGGCGCGGACGGCCTCGGCGACCACGGCGGTGTGGCCGTAGCCGGAGTGGAAGGCGACGGAGACGACGGGGGTGACGGGCGTGGTCATGGGGATCTCCTGGGGCGGAAGAGAGGGGGGAGCGACCGGCCTCGGCAGGCCGTGTCGATAACCAAAGGAAAGCACTAACTTTTGGTTAGCGCAACCCAGAGGTAAGCGCTGCGGGAGAGTACGCTTGACCCATGACAGCCGACGGCCCCACCGCACCGACCGGGAAGATCACCTGTACCGAGGCGCTGGCCTTCAACGTCTACTCGCGCGACTGCCCGTCCCGGGAGACGCTGTTCGACATCACCGGCCGCTGGGGCACGCTCGCGCTCACCGCCCTGCTGGAGAACACCCTCCGCTTCAACGAACTGCGCCGCCGCGTCGAGGGCGTCAGCGAGAAGATGCTGTCGCAGACGCTCCAGGTCCTGGAGCGGGACGGCCTGGTGCACCGCACGGCGCAGCCGACCAATCCCCCGCGGGTGGACTACGCCCTGACGCCGCTGGGCGTGGAGGTCGCCGAGCGGCTGATGGACGTGATCGAGCTGGTGCAGGACCGGCAGGCGGTCATCGAGGCGGCACGCCGGAAGTACGACGCCGAACGCGCCTGACGCGGCGCGGGCGGGAGCCCGCCGCCTTCCGTCGCCGCCCGGGACTCAGACCCGCGGCGGACGCTGGCAGCGCGGGCAGAAGTAGCTGGAGCGGTTCATCCAGGGGCTGCGGCGCATGGCCGTGCCACAGCGCCGGCACGGCTCGTCCTCCCGCCCGTAGGCGTCGAGCGAGCGGTCGAAGTAGCCCGATTCGCCGTTCACGTTGACGTAGAGGCTGTCGAAGCTGGTGCCGCCGACGGCGAGCGCCTCGGTCATGACCTCGCGGACGTGGCCGAGCAGTTCGGCGGTGCGGGGGCGGGTCAGACCGGCCGTCGGCCGGTCGAAGTGCAGCCGTGAGCGCCACAGCGCCTCGTCGGCGTAGATGTTCCCGACCCCGCTGATCAGCGACTGGTCGAGCAGGGCGCGCTTCACCGTGGTGCGGCGGCGGCGCAGCGCGGCGTGGAAGGCGGCCTCGTCGAAGGCCGGGTCCAGGGGGTCCCGGGCGATGTGGGAGATGACGTCGGGGAGCGCGTCCTCGTCGCCCGGCACGGTGTCGTGGAGCGAGAGCCCGCCGAAGGTGCGCTGGTCGACGAAGCGCAGCTCGGTGCCGGCGTCGTCGGCGAACCGGAGCCGCACCCGCAGGTGCTTCTCGTCCGCCGCGCCCTCCGGCTGGACCAGGAGCTGACCACTCATGCCCAGGTGGGCGAGGACGGCGCGGTCCGGCCCGGCGGGGCCTTCCAGCGGCAGCCACAGGTACTTGCCCCGGCGCCGCGCGAGCCCGAGGCGCTCCCCGGTGAGCCGCGCGGCGAAGTCGGCGGCGCCGGCGAGGTGCCGGCGGACGGCCCGGGGGTGCCGGACCTCGACCGAGGCGACGGTACGGCCGCACACCCAGGCCGCCAGCCCGCGCCGGACGACCTCGACTTCGGGCAGTTCGGGCACGGTGCTCCTCCGGGAAGGGTTCTCCCGGGAACGGCATCCTCCGGGATCGGTCTCCTCCTCCGCCGCCCCGCGGGCGGACGGAGAACGGCCGGCCCGGGGCGTGGGTAAGCGCCCCGGGCCGGCCGGTGGTTCACTGCGCGGCGGGCTGTGCTCCGCCTGCCGTGGGGTCGGTGTCCCCGTCGACGGCCGCGTCCCGCGCGGACGCGGGCTCGGCCGGGGCGGGTACCGTCCCGTCGGCCTTGACGGCCGTCTCCTGCGAGGCGGACTTCTCCGCCTTCTCGCCCTTCACGGCCTTCGCGGCGGGCGCGGCCTTCGCCGGCTTCCCGGTCCGTTCGGCCTCGGCGGCCTTGGCCCGGGCTTCCGCCGCGCCGTGGATGGCGCGCCAGGCGGACTCGGCCGCCTGCTGCTCGGCTTCCTTCTTGCTGCGGCCGGTGCCGGTGCCGTACTCGACACCACCGACGCGGGCAGCAGCCGTGAAGGTCTTCTCGTGGTCCGGACCCGTCTCGGTGACGAGGTACTCGGGCACGCCCAGTCCCTCCGTCGCCGTGAGCTCCTGGAGGCTGGTCTTCCAGTCCAGGCCGGCGCCGAGGTTCGAGGACTTCTCGATCAGCGGGTCGAAGAGCCTGTGCACCAGTTCGGCGGCGGCGTCGAGCCCCTGGTCGAGGTAGACGGCGCCGATCACCGCTTCCAGGGTGTCGGCGAGGATGGAGGCTTTGTCACGGCCGCCGGTCCCCTCTTCACCCCGGCCGAGCCGGATGAAGGAACCCAGGTCGAGACCGCGTCCCACCTCCGCCAGCGCCCGCGAGTTGACCACCGCGGCCCGCAGCTTGGCCAGCTGGCCTTCGGGCAGGTCGGGGTGGATGCGGTACAGCGTGTCCGTGACCACCAGGCCGAGGACGGAGTCACCGAGGAACTCCAGCCGCTCGTTGGTGGGCAGACCGCCGTTCTCGTAGGCGTAGGAGCGGTGGGTCAGCGCACGCACCAGAAGGGCGGTCTCGAGTCTGTACCCGAGCCGCCCTTCCAGAAGCGTGTGAGACGAGGCTGCGTCCTGTGGCGCCGGTCCGGATCCTGTCCCGCGTCCGCGGGACGGCGTATTGGCGTCTGACATGGAGCCTGTCACCCGCCGATCAGACCTCGAGGACCTGGCGCTTGTTGTAGGTGCCGCAGCTCGGGCACGCGATGTGCTGCTGCTTCGGCTCGTGGCAGCGCTCGCACGCCACCAGGGTGGGGACCGCAGCCTTCCACTGCGACCGGCGGTGGCGCGTGTTGCTGCGCGACATCTTCCGCTTCGGAACAGCCACGGCTACTTCTCCTGTGAGTCATCCCCGGCGGACCGGGGTGCGTTGTCCATCTCGCCGTCCTGGTCGGATACGGCGAGTCCCTGCAGTGCCGCCCAGCGAATGTCGTGGACGTCGTGGTGGTGGTCCGGGTCGTCCGCGAGCCGCGCCCCGCATTCGGAGCACAGGCCCGGGCAGTCCTCCCGGCACACCGGCTGCAGCGGCAGTGCGAGCACCACCGCGTCACGCAGCACGGGTTCGAGGTCGAACAGGTCGCCCTCGAGGAAGAGCGTGTCCTCCTCGTCCTCGGCGTCGTCCTCCGGTTCCGCCACGGGGCGGTTCCGGCTGTCGGCGTCGGGGTAGGAGTACATCTCCTGGAAGTCCGTCTCGAGCTCTCGCTCCAGCGGCTCCAGACACCTTACGCACTCCCCGGTGAGCGGTGCACGGGCGGTGCCTGTGACGAGCACCCCTTCCATGACCGACTCCAGTCGGAGGTCGAGCTCCACGGTCGCGCCCTCGGCGACCCCGATGACCTCGATACCGAGGTCGGCGGGGGCCGGGATCGAGCGGGAGAGCCGCTTCAGCGCACCGGGACGCCGGCCCAGCTCGTGCGTGTCGAACACGAGGGGGGAGCGGTGATCGAGGCGGGCGTTCAGGGCTTCCTGCTTTCTACGCTGCGGCGAAGGCGGCCCGTGTCGCGTGCCGTACGACACTCGTACGCCACGCCGCGGGCAGCCGGGATCGCGAATGTACGCGCGACCGAACAGTCAGGATACTGGACGGTCCGCCCCTGGCCCAATCGTGCCCTCGGCGCCCGGGCGGGACCGGGCTCCGGCCCGGCGGGAGGAGGGTTCAGCGCCCCTGCTCGTACCGCCGGAGCTGCTCCAGGTCGATCATGCTCGTGTCGAAGAAGCTGGTCTCGTCGAGGGCGCCGCCGCCCTGCGGCGGGACGGCGGCCGCGCCCTCCGGGGGAGCGCCGTGGCGGGGGTGGTGAGCCTGCGGGTAGCCCTGGGCGTGCCCCGGGCCGGCCCCCTGGCCGTACGCCTGGTCGTAGCCCTGCCCGTACCCGTGGCCGTACGCCTGGTCGGGCCAGCCGTAGGCGGCGCTCTCCCCGGGATGCCCGGAGTGACCGGAGTGGCCGGAGGGGCCGCCGTCCGCCGCGTACGGGTCCGTCTGCCCCGGATACGACTGCCAGGCGTACCCGGCCTCCTGCGCCGCCGCCGGGGCCTCCGCCCGTGGGTACGCGGCGGCCGGCTCGCGGTGGGCGGTCCAGTCGGGCCGGGGCTCGGCGGCGGCCGGGGCCGGGTGGGCGGCGAGCTCCGCCAGGAAGTCGGCGTCGGTGGCGGGGCGCTCGGCGGCCGGGCGGCCGTCCTGGGCGGCCAGGTGGGCGCCCAGCTCGTCCGCCGGGCGGGCGCCCAGCAGCTTCTCCCGGCCGCGGCCGACCGCCTCCAGCGTCGTGGCCAGCACCGCCGAGACGGCCGTGAGCTTGGCGTCCACGTACGCGTCGGCGTTCCGCCGCTGGGTGGCGGGGTCGGCGCTGCGCTCGGGGGCGTCGGCGCCCTCGGGGTCCGTGGCGTCACGGCCGTCGCCGAGGCCGAGCAGCTTCTCCCGGCCGCGCTCGACCGAGCCGCGGGTCTTGGTGAGGACGACCTCGAAGTTGGCGAGCTTGCCGTCCACGTAGTCGTCGGCCTGGGCGCGGATCTCGGCGGCCTCGCGGCGGGCCGCCGCGAGGATGCGGTCGGCCTCCTCGCGGGACTCCCGGGCGACCTCGGTGTCGGAGATCAGGGAGCCGCGCTGGGCGCGCGCGGACTCGATGATCCGCTCGGCCTCCTCGCGGGCGTCGGCGACCATCCGCTCCCGGCCGCCGATCAGCTCCCGCGCCTGCGCGAGGGAGTCCGGCAGGGCGGCCCGGACCTCCTCCAGGAGGCCGAGCAGTTCGGCCCGGTTGACCACGCAGGACGCGGACATGGGCAGCGATCGGGCCCCGGCGACCGTCGCGACGATCTCGTCGAGCTTCTTCTGGACGTCCACCTTGACGCTCGCCACTCTCTCCCGGACGACGGCTACGAACGCCACGACTGTACGGCCGCCGGGGGCCCTCCGGCGGCTACTGACGCGTCGTCAGTTCCGGGTGGCGGGCCGGGCGGCGGTTCAGTCGCGCGCGAGGCGCTCGGTGAGGGCCTCCAGGACGGCCGGCGGCACCAGGTGGGAGACGTCGCCGCCCCAGGCCGCGACCTCCTTGACCAGGCTGGAGGAGAGGAAGCTGTAGGTGGGGTTGGTGGGGACGAACAGGGTCTCGACGCCCGAGAGCCCGTTGTTCATCTGGGCCATCTGGAGCTCGTAGTCGAAGTCGCTGACCGCCCGCAGCCCCTTGACGATGGCCGGGATGCCGCGCTCCTTGCAGAAGTCGACGAGGAGCCCGTGGAAGGACTCCACCTCCACGTTCCCGTACTCGGCGGTGACCTGGCGGAGCAGGTCTATCCGCTCGTCCACCGTGAAGAGGCCCTGTTTCGATTTGTTGATCATCACGCCCACGTGCACGACGTCGTACAGCCTGGAAGCGCGGGCGATGATGTCGAGGTGTCCATTGGTGACGGGGTCGAACGACCCCGGACAGACGGCGCGGCGCAACAACGGTGGTTCCTCGCTCTCCGGTGCGTTCATGGCGTGCGTGACGTGCTCGGGGCGGTGTCGGTGCTGCACGCCGAGGCGGCGCGACCGTACCAAAGGGTCCCCTCGCCGTAGCGACGGGCCCTCAGCCCCTCGAAGCCCTCGGGCCAGTGGAACGTGCCGCCCCGGGTGGCGCGCTCGACGGTGACCAGCGCGTCCTCGGCGAGCCAGCCGCCGGTACGGAGTGTGAGGAGGATCTCCCGCAGTTCGTCATCGGTGACGACGTACGGCGGGTCGAGGAAGACGATGTCGTAGGGGGCGGCCGGGGCGGGGCCCGCCGCGATCTGCTCGGCCCGGCCGGTGCGCACCTCGGCGCCCGGCAGGCCGACCGTCCGGACGTTGTCCCGGATCACCTTCGCGGCCCGGGCGTCGGCCTCCACCAGCAGCGCGTGCCCGGCGCCGCGCGACAGCGCCTCCAGGCCGACGGCGCCCGACCCGCCGTACAGGTCGAGGACACGGGCTCCGTCCAGCGGGCCCAGCAGGGCCGTCCAGGTGGAGAACAGGCCCTCGCGCGCCCGGTCGGAGGTCGGGCGGGTACCGGTGCCGGGCGGTACGGCGAGGCGGCGTCCGCCGGCGGTTCCGGCGATCACGCGGGTCATGGGGCTCAGGGTCCTTCGGGTACGGGCGGAGGGCGGCGGGGGTTCGCCGCTGCCCTCAGCGTAGGCCGTGGCCCGGGGCCCCGCCCCGGGGCGTTCCCCGGGGGCCGCTCCCCTACTCCCCCGGCACCTCCGTCAACTGGTAGAGCTCGGGGACGGAGACCTTGATCGGCTCCTGCGTGGTGCGCGCGATCACCACGACCGCCGGCTCGTCCGCGGAGGGGTTCTCCTCGCGGTGCGGGACGTACGGCGGCACCAGGACGAAGTCCCCGGGGTGGGCGGCGATCCGCACCTCCTCGGTGCCGTCGTGGAAGACGAACACCGGGTGGCCGCTGACCACGTAGACACCGGCTTCCGAGGCGCCGTGGTGGTGGTTGTCGGTGGCGCTCAGCGGCGGGTTCTCCACCAGGCCCATCCAGAGCCGCCGGGAGCCGACGGTGTGGCCGCTGATGGCGGCGTAGCCGTCGAGTTCCCCGGCGCGGACGTGGTGGACCCGGTTGTTCGGCCGCGCGGCCCCGTCGGTGCCCGGCTTGGTCGCGGCGTTCTCCCGCACGGTCATCGTCTGCCTCCCTGAGATGTCTCCGGCCCCTTCGGCCGGTCCTCAGGCTGCGACCGGTGCGGTGGAACGGGCAACCTTTGTTGCGCAAACGGCAACACGACTCCGGAGTGGAGCGGGCTCAGCCCTTGTCCAGGTACCGCTCCCGTTCCTCGTCCAGCAGGGCGTCCAGGGCGGTGCGGAGCTCGGGGAAGGACTCCAGCTCCGGGTCGGCCGCGACCACGGCCGCCGCCTCGTCGCGGGCGGCGGCGATGACCTCCTCGTCGTCGATGACGGTGAGCATCCGGAGGGAGGACCGGACGCCGGACTGGGCCTGGCCGAGGACGTCGCCCTCGCGGCGCTGCTCCAGATCGATGCGGGAGAGCTCGAAGCCGTCCAGGGTGCTCGCGACCGCGCCCAGCCGGGCCCGGGCAGGGCTCGCCTCGCCCGCCTCGGTGACCAGCAGGCACAGGCCGGGGGCGGAGCCGCGGCCGACCCGGCCGCGCAGCTGGTGCAGCTGGGAGACGCCGAACCGGTCCGCGTCCATGATCACCATGACGGTCGAGTTGGGGACGTTCACGCCCACCTCGATCACGGTGGTGGCGACGAGGACGTCCACCTCGCCGGCGGCGAAGCGGCGCATGACGTCGTCCTTGGCCTCGGGCTGCATCCGCCCGTGCAGCACCTCCACCCGGAGGCCGGCCAGCGGCCCCTTGGCCAGCTGCGCGGCGACGTCGAGGACGGCGAGCGGCGGCCGCTTCTCGGGGTCGTCCGGCCCCTCGCCGGCCTGCTTCTTCCCGCCCTTGGGAGCGCTCTCCTCCTCGTCGCCGATGCGCGGGCACACCACGTACGCCTGGTGGCCGCCCTCGACCTCCTCGCGTACCCGCTCCCAGGCGCGGGTCAGGAAGTGCGGCTTGTCCTTGGCGGGGACGACGTGGGTGGCGATGGGCGAGCGGCCGGCCGGGAGCTGGTCCAGGACGGAGGTCTCCAGGTCGCCGAAGACGGTCATGGCCACCGTGCGCGGGATCGGCGTGGCCGTCATCACCAGCAGGTGCGGCGGCTGCTTGCCCTTGGACCGCAGCGCGTCCCGCTGCTCGACGCCGAAGCGGTGCTGCTCGTCCACCACGACCAACCCGAGATCATGGAACTGCACCTTGTCCTCGATCAGGGCGTGGGTGCCGATCACGATCCCGGCCTCGCCGGTGGCCAGGTCCAGCAGGGCGCGGCGGCGGGCGGGGGCGCCCATGGAGCCGGTGAGGAGGACGACCTTGGTGCCCTGGTCGGCGCCGCCGAGCATGCCGCCCTCGGCGAGCTCCCCCATCATCTCGGTGATCGACCGGTGGTGCTGCTGGGCCAGCACCTCGGTGGGCGCCAGCATCGCCGCCTGCCCGCCCGCGTCGACGACGGCGAGCATGGCCCGCAGCGCGACCATGGTCTTGCCGCTGCCGACCTCGCCCTGGAGCAGCCGGTGCATGGGGTGTTCGGTGGCCAGGTCGTCGAAGATCTCGGCGGAGACGGTGCGCTGGCCGTCGGTGAGGGTGAACGGCAGCTTCGCGTCGAAGGCGTCGAGGAGACCGCCGGGGACGGGCTTGCGGGCGACGGCCGGGAGCTGGGTCTCGGCGTGCCGGCGGCGGGCGAGGGCGACTTGCAGGACGAACGCCTCGTCCCACTTCAGGCGGGCGCGGGCGTCCTCGATGTCGGCCTTGGTGCGCGGCCGGTGGACCTTGCGGAAGGCGTCCGGCAGCTCGGCCAGGCCGCGGCCCTCGCGGAGCGCGGGCGGCAGGGGGTCGACGAGGCCCCGCCAGCCGTCGGCCTCGAAGAGGTCCAGGAGGGTGTCCACGGCCTTGGTGAGCTTCCAGGACTGGAACTGCTTGCAGGCCGGGTAGAGGGGCAGCAGCCGGTTCGCGAAGTCGGCGGCGGCCTCGGCGCCGCTGTCGCGGTCGAGCAGTTCGTAGTCGGGGTGCAGCAGCTGCCGGGTGCGGTGGAAGAGCGACACCTTGCCGGCGAACATGCCGCGGCGGCCGGGGACGAGCTCCTTCTCGCGCGCGTAGGCGCCGCGCCCGAAGAAGACGAGGGTCAGCGCGCCGCTGCCGTCGGTGACGACGACCTCCAGCCGGACGCCGCGGCCGTGGTTGAAGGTCTTCATGGCGGCCTTGGCGACCTGGGCGACGACGGTGACGTGCTCGTCGAGCGGCAGGTCGGCGAGGCGGGTGAGCTCGCCGCGCTCGGCGTAGCGGCGGGGGTAGTGGTGCAGGAGGTCGCCGGCGGTGTGCAGGCCGAGGTGCTCGGCCATCACCTTCGCGGTGGTGCCGCCGAGGATCTTCTTCAGGGGCTGATCGAGCTGCACGGGGTTCTCCAGGCCGTTCTCCGGGCGGCGCTCCGGGCCGTCCGGGTCGTTTCCGGGCAGGGGTCCGGGAGCGCCCCGGGGGCTGCGGTGTCGAGCGCGGGCACGGTCCCATTGCACACCACGGCACTGACAACGCCGGGCATCCGGTGGTTTCGCCTGCTCACGGGATCGACCGATCGCCTACTCGACGCCGATGAGCAGCGGCGCCGACTGCCGGCCGCCCCGGTAGACGACGGTGTCCACGGCGAGGTGGCCGCCCCGGACGTGCCGCTCCAGCCCCTCGGCGAAGCCGGCCGGGGCGTCGTCGGCGACGACGAGGGTGACCAGTTCGCCGCCGGCCGCGAGCATCCGGTCCAGCACGGTGGCGGCGGTCGCGGCCAGGTCGGCGCCGATGACGGCGACGTCCCCGTCGATCAGCCCGAGCACGTCGCCGGCCTGGCAGACGCCCGCCATGGTCCAGGACCGGCTCTCGGCGACCGTCAGTTCCGCGTAGCGGGTGGCCCCGGCGGCGGAGGTCATGGCGACGACGTCCTCGTCGAACCGGCGGCCGGGCTCGTGGACGGCGAGCGCGGCGACGCCCTGGACCGGGGAGCGGGTGGGGATGAGGGCGACGCGGACGCCCTCGGCCCGGGCCTGCTCGGCCGCCGCGGCGGCGGTGTGCCGCAGGTCGGGGTCGTTGGGCAGCAGGACGACCTCGCGGGCGTGCGCGCGCCGGACCGCCTCGACCAGCTCGCCGCTGGCGGGCGGCTCGCCGGGCCGGACGGGCACGACGGTCGCGCCGGCCTCCGCGCACAGCGCGGCCAGCCCCTCACCGGGGACGACGGCCACGACGGCCCGCTGGACGCGCTCGGGGACGCGGGGGCGCTCCTCGGCGGCGGCGCCGAAGTGGGTGACGCGGATCCGGTACGGGCGTCCGGCGTCGACGCCGGCCTCGACGGCGGCCCCCGCGTCGTCCACGTGGACGTGCACGTTCCAGAGTCCGTCGCCCCCGACGACGACGAGCGACTCCCCCAGGGCGTCCAGCCGGGCGCGGAGCCGGGCGACGGCGGCGTCGTCCGCCTCCAGCAGGTAGATGACCTCGTAGGCGGGGCCCGTGCCAGGCGCGGTGCCGGGGGCGGCCTCGGCCGGGCAGGCGCCGACGGGCCGGGCGGCGCGAGGCGCCCGTACCGGCCGGCCGGCCGGCGCGGCGCCGCCCTCCAGGGCCGCCACGAGCGCCCCCAGGACCTCCACCAGCCCCCGGCCGCCCGCGTCGACCACTCCGGCCTCGCCGAGCGCCTCCAGCTGACAGGGGGTGGCCTCCAGGGCCGTACGGGCGGCGGCGTGCGCCGCGCGGGCCACGGCGGCGGCACCGCCCTCGGTACGGGCGGCGGCGCCGGCCGCGGCGGCGGCCACGGTGAGGACGGTGCCCTCGACGGGCCGGGCGACGCCCTCGTACGCGGAGTCGGCGGCGCGGCGCAGCGCGCGGCCCAGCAGGTGACTCCCGTCACTTTCGTCGCCGTCGTCCGTCAGGACCTCCGCCATGCCGCGGAGCAGTTGCGCCAGGATCGTGCCGGAGTTGCCGCGCGCGCCGATCAGGGCGCCGTGCGCCATGGCCCGGACCGCCTCGGACAGGCCCGGGCGGGCGTCCGGCCCCGCGGTGGCGTGCGCCTCGAAGACGGCCTCGACGGCGCGGCCCGCGGACTCGACGGTCAGATAGAGATTGGTCCCGGTGTCGCCGTCGGCCACGGGATAGACGTTGATCGCGTCGATCTCCTCGCGGGCCCGGCCGAGCGCTTCGAGCGCCAGGGCGCACCAGGCGCGTACCGCGGCGGCGTCGAAGGGGTGCGGCACCTGGGGTCCTCCTCGGGGCGACGATGACGTGACCGTGACCGTGACGGTGACAGTGGCGGTGGGCGGTGACGGTGGGCACAGTAGTCGTGCGGGCCGCCCGAATGGGCCGGCCGGGCGGGATACGGGCCGGTCATGGTAGTTTCGTTGTCCTGGAGCGGTCGTTGTATGCTGCTCCGGTTGCCTGACGAGAGTCAGGCCATCCCCCTGACACTGCCGGTCACTCTCTGAGATCTCGGCACGCAGGGATTCACCGTACGTGCCTGTCGTCCTCGCGTGAGCGAGGGTGACCCGTCTTTGGAGTAACCCGTGGCTGCCAACTGCGACGTCTGCGGCAAGGGGCCGGGCTTCGGCAACAACATCTCGCACTCGCACCGCCGTACCTCCCGCCGTTGGAACCCCAACATCCAGCGGGTGCGTGCGAAGGTCGGGGCGACGCCGAAGCGGCTCAACGTCTGCACCTCGTGCATCAAGGCCGGCAAGGTCTCGCGCTAGCGGCTTCGCGCCACGCGCAGCCCTTTCCGGTTGCTGAAGGCCGGTCCCCTGGGGGGACCGGCCTTTTGCTGTGCCCCGGTCCCGCCCTTTCGCCGTTTCCTGGGGCGGGCCCCCAGACCCCTGTTTTCGCGGCTCCGCCGCTCGTCCTCAAACGCCGGACGGGCTGATACAGCCCGTCCGGCGTTTGAGGACAACCGCGCGGAGCGCGGTTTCGGGGGTGCGGGGGCCCGCCCCCGCAAGAAACGGTGAAAGGGCGGGACCGGGGCACCAGCCCGCCGCAGGCGGACTCAGCGCAGCGCCCACCCGTGATCCACCGGCCCGATCCCCTCCCCCAGCGGGAACCCCGCGGCGATCGCCCCGGTGACGTACTCCTTGGCCGCCGAGACGGCGTCCGGCACGGCCAGACCCCTCGCGAGCCCGCAAGCGATCGCACTCGCCAGCGTGCACCCCGTCCCGTGCGTATGCCGGTTGTCATGGCGCGGAGCCCGCAGCAGGTGCTCGGACGTGCCGTCCGTGAGCAGGTCCACCGCGTCACCGGGCAGGTGGCCGCCCTTGATCAGCACCCACTGCGGCCCGAAGGCCAAGACGGCCTCCGCGGCCCGCCGGAGATCGTCCTCGGAGGCGACCCGAACACCCGTAAGCCACGCCGTCTCGTCGAGATTGGGCGTGGCCACCGTCGCCAGCGGCAGCAGCTTCAGACGAAGAGCGTCGAGCGCCGACGCGGCCAACAGCGGATCACCGTGCTTGGAGATGCCCACGGGATCGACGACCACAGGCGCCCCGACGCCCGTCAGCAACTCGGTCACCGTCTCCACCAGCTCCGCCGAAGCCAGCATCCCCGTCTTGACCGCCTGTACCCCGATGTCGTCGACGACGCTGCGGAACTGCGCCCGTACCGCCTCCGCCGGCAGCGGCCACGCGCCCTGTACGCCGCGGGAGTTCTGGGCGGTGACGGCGGTGACGACGCTCATGCCGTGCGTGCCCAGGGCGAGCATCGTCTTGAGGTCGGCCTGGATGCCGGCGCCGCCGCCGGAGTCGGAGCCGGCGACGGTCAGCACACGCGGAGGAACGGGCACGGGCACGGGTATCGGCATGGGGACAACCTACGCGCCCCTCAGTCCTCCTCCGTCTCCGGCAGGTCCTCGTCGCCGAAGTGGTCCCAGCCGCCCGTCCGCTCCCAGGGCGCGCCGTCCACCGTCACCTGCGGCAGGGCGGACGGGTTGACCACCTCGCCGATCACCTTCCAGCGGGCGGGCAGCTTCACGTCCGGCGGGAAGGTGGCGACGATGGCGTGGTCCTCGCCGCCGGTGAGCACCCACTGGAGCGGGTCGACGCCCACGGCCTGCCCGATGTCGGACATCTGCGTGGGCACGTCGATGGCCGCCGTGTGCAGGTCGATCCGGACCTTGCTGGCCTCGGCGATGTGCCCGAGGTCGGCGATGAGCCCGTCGCTGACGTCCGTCATGGACGTGGCGCCGAGCGAGGCGGCGGCCGGGCCCGCGTGGTACGGGGGTTCGGGGCGGCGGTGCGCCTCGACGAAGGCGCGGGGGGAGCGGAAGCCCCGGGAGAGGACGGCGAGTCCGGCCGCCGACCAGCCGAGCCAGCCGGTGACGGCGACGACGTCGCCGGGCTGCGCGCCGGAGCGCATGACGGGTTCGTGGTTGCGGAGGTCGCCCAGCGCCGTGATGGACACGGTGATGGTCTCGCCGCGCACCACGTCCCCGCCGACCACCGCCGCGCCGGCGACCTGGCATTCGTCGCGGATGCCGTCCATGAGCTCCACCGGCCAGGTGGCGGGGAGTTCGGCCGGGACGACGAGGGCGAGCAGCACGGCGGTCGGCACCGCGCCCATGGCGGCGATGTCGGCGAGGTTCTGGGCGGCGGCCTTGCGGCCCACGTCGTAGGCGGTGGACCAGTCGCGGCGGAAGTGCCGTCCCTCCAGGAGCACGTCCGTGCTGGCCACGACCCTCCGGTCGGGCGCTGCGACCACCGCGGCGTCGTCGCCCGGCCCGAGCCGGACGGCCGGGGTGGTGGTGAGCCGGGAGGTCAGCTCCCTGATGAGGCCGAACTCCCCCAACTCGCCGACGGTGCCTTTCACTGCGCTCCTCCTCGGAGTATCAGGTGCTGTCGTCTCGCGGTTCCCGAGGAACCGCGCGCCGCGCAGGTGGCGCGGGTCTCCCCGTGCCGTGCGGCGGCGCGGTACGGTGGCGTCTCTTCTCCCCACATGATCCTCGAAGCCGCCCTGGAGGTTCCGTGGTACAGGCGTACATCCTGATCCAGACCGAGGTCGGCAAGGCGTCGACCGTCGCCGAAGTCATCTCGAAGATCAACGGCGTGATCCAGGCCGAGGACGTGACGGGTCCCTACGACGTCATCGTCCGCGCCCAGGCCGACACCGTGGACGCGCTCGGCCGGATGGTGGTCGCCAAGGTCCAGCAGGTGGAGGGCATCACCCGGACGCTGACCTGCCCGGTCGTCCACCTGTAGCCCCTCGTATGCTCGGCCGGTGAGCACTGTGCCCGCCCGTTCCGTTCGTTCCCTCCCGCCCGTCCGGCCGCGCCGGCGGGCCGCCCTGTCCCTGACGGCGGCCCTGCTGTGCGCGGCCGTCGCATGCTCGGCGGGGGACGACGCTCCGCATCCGGCCGTGCCGACCCCCACCGCCCGGGAGGCGACGCTCTGCCGGGCGCTGCACGGCGAGTTGCCGGACGAGGTGGGCGGGCTGAAGCGGCACGCCACGAAGCCCGCCTCGGACTTCACCGCCGCCTGGGGCGACGGCCCGTGGATCGAGCTGCGCTGCGGGGTGCCGCGGCCGAAGGCCTTCGAGGACGTGCGGACGAAGGCCGTGGACATCGACGGCGTGCGGTGGGCCCCCGAGCGGCTGTCGGACGGGAGCATCCGCTGCACCACCCCTCTGCGGCCGGTGTACATCGAGGTCACGCTGCCGAAGGAGGTGGTCGGCGACGGCGGCGACATGAGCGCGCTCGTCGATCTGACCGCCGCCGTCCAAAAGGCGGTGCCGTCCGATGTCCCGGACGACGCCGACCTCCCGTAGGTCTCCTAGCGCAGGCCCGTCGAGCGGCGCAGCGCGGCCTGGAGGAGCCGGTCCACCAGCTCCGGGTACGAGACGCCGGTCTCCTGCCACATGCGCGGGTACATGGAGATGGGCGTGAAGCCCGGCATGGTGTTGACCTCGTTGATGACGAACTCGCCGTCCTCGGTGAGGAAGAAGTCCGCGCGGACCAGGCCCTCGCAGGAGACGGCCTCGAACGCCTGGACGGCCAGCTCCTGGACCCGGCGGGTCTGCTCCTCGGTCAGCGGCGCGGGGACGATGCCGGAGGCGGAGTCGATGTACTTGGCCTCGAAGTCGTAGAAGGAGTGCGCCTCCACCGGCGGGATCTCGGCGGGCACGCTGGCGCGCGGGCCGTCCTCGAACTCCAGGACGCCGCACTCGATCTCCCGGCCCCGCAGCAGCGCCTCGACCAGGATCTTCGGGTCGTGGCGGCGGGCCTCCTCGATGGCCTCGTCCAGGCCGGATGCGTCGTCCACCTTGCTGATGCCGATGGACGAGCCGGCGCGGGCGGGCTTCGCGAACAGCGGCCAGCCGTGCTCGCCGGCGAAGTCCAGGACCTTGCGGCGGGCGGCCTCGCGGTCGTTCTCCCACTCGCGCGGGCGGATCACCTCGTAGGGGCCGACGGCCAGCCCGTAGGAGATGAAGATCCGCTTCATGTACTCCTTGTCCTGGCCGACGGCCGAGGCGAGCACACCGGCGCCCACGTAGGGGATGCCGGCCAGTTCCAGCATGCCCTGGAGGGTGCCGTCCTCCCCGTAGGGGCCGTGCAGCACCGGGAAGACCACGTCGACCTCGCCGAGGGCCTTGGGGACCGACCCGGGCTCGGTGTAGACGATCTCGCGGTTGGCGGGCGCGACGGGCAGCACGACCTCGCCCTCCGGCGACTCGGCGAGCCGGTCGACGCTGGGCAGCGTGCGGCCGGCGATGGCCATGCGCTCGGGGTCGTCGGTGGTCAGCGCCCAACGGCCGTCCTGCGTAATGCCGATCGGCAGCACGTCGTACTTCGTGCGGTCGATGGCGCGCAGCACCGCTCCGGCGGTGACCACGGAGATGGCGTGCTCGGAACTGCGTCCGCCGAAGACGATCGCGACGCGCGGCTTGCGGCCGGGGCTCTGGGTGGGGTTCTCGCTGCTCATATCGCGTTGAGACTACCTGGTGGCCCCGCCGGTTCTCAGTGCCGCTCCGGCTTGGCGCTGCGCGCCATGAGCTCCTTCAGGGCGACCATGGGCGGCTTGCCCTCGTGGACGATGTCCACCACGGTCTCCGTGATCGGCATGTCGACATGGTGCCTGCGCGCCAGATCGAGCACCGACTCGCAGGACTTGACGCCCTCCGCCGTCTGCTTGGTGACGGCGATGGTCTCCTCCAGGCTCAGCCCGCGGCCGAGGTTGCGGCCGAAGGTGTTGTTGCGGGAGAGCGGGGAGGAGCAGGTGGCGACGAGGTCGCCCATCCCGGCGAGGCCGGCGAAGGTGTGCGGGTCGGCGCCCATCGCCAGGCCGAGCCGGGTGGTCTCGGCGAGGCCGCGGGTGATGAGGGACGCCTTGGCGTTGTCGCCCAGGCCCATGCCGTCGGCGATGCCCACGGCCAGCGCGATGACGTTCTTCACCGCGCCGCCGAGCTCGCAGCCGACCACGTCGGTGTTGGTGTACGGGCGGAAGTACGCGGTGTGGCAGGCGGCCTGGAGGCGCTTGGCGACCTCCTCGTCGCGGCAGGCGACGACGGCGGCGGCGGGCTGCCGGTCGGCGATCTCCTTGGCGAGGTTGGGGCCGGTGAGGACGGCGACCCGGTCGGGTCCGACGCCGGCGACCTCCTCGATGACCTCGCTCATCCGCTTGGCGGTGCCGAGTTCGACGCCCTTCATCAGGGAGACCAGGACGGTGCCGTCGGCCAGCAGGGGCTTCCAGGCGGCGAGGTTGCCGCGGAGCGTCTGGGAGGGCACGGCCAGCACGGTGAACGCGGCGCCGGCGGCGGCCTCCGCGGGGTCGGTGGTGGCCCGGACGGCGGAGGGCAGCTCGACGCCGGGGAAGTAGTCGGGGTTGGCGCCCTTGTTCACGGCGTCCACCACGGCGGCACGTCGGCCCCACATGGTCACCTCGCAGCCGGCGTCCGCGAGGATCATCGCGAAGGCGGTGCCCCAGGATCCGGTGCCGAAGACGGCGCAGCGCGTCACTTGGCGCCCTCCTCGTGGTCGGCCTTCTCGTGGTCGGTCTTCTCGCGGTCGGCGCCCGCCCGGCGGCGGGCGGCAGCGGCGGCCCGGGCCTTCTTGAGGGTGTACGGCTCGGCGGGGGCGGGCTCGTCGCGGAGCTCGGCGAGGAGTTCGGTGATCGCGGCCATGATCTTCTCGGTGACCGCGCGGAGCACCTCGGCGGTCGGCTCCTTGTCGTGGAACTCGCTGAGGTCCACAGGCGGGCCGGCCATCACCCGGAGGGTCTTGCGCGGGAAGAGGCGGACCTTCTTCTGCTTGGCGTAGGGCGGCATGGCCTCGTGGGCCCCCCATTGGGCGACCGGGATGACGGGCGCCTTGGTGAGCAGGGCGACGCGGGCGGCGCCGGTCTTGCCCTCCATGGGCCACAGGTCGGGGTCGCGGGTCAGGGTGCCCTCGGGGTAGAAGGCCACGCACTCGCCCTTGTTGATGGCGTCGACGGCGGCGCGGAAGGCGTTGGCCGCGTCGGTGCTCTCGCGGTAGACGGGGATCTGTCCGGTGCCGCGCAGCAGGGTGCCGATGAAACCGTTGCGGAAGAGGCCGGCCTTGGCGAGGAAGCGGGGGACGCGCCCGGTGTTGTACTGGAAGTGGGCGTAGGACAGCGGGTCCAGGTAGGAGTTGTGGTTGATGGCGGTGATGAAGCCGCCGTCGGCGGGAATGTGCTCCATTCCGCGCCACTCCCGCTTGAACAGAACCACGAGCGGCGGTTTCGCCAACACCGCCGTAAAGCGGTACCAGAAGCCGATTCTGTGGCGGGACACCCGTACACCCTTCTCTTGGGACCTGGAAGCTTCCGCGGGCCTGCTGCTCTCCCGGGGCCGGACAAGTGTGGCGCCAGGTACCCGGTCTGTCGAGAACACCGTAACCCCGTGCCCCTCCGGCGGCAGCGGCCGGACTCCCGGAGCGAGGGCGCGCGCCCGGGCGCGCGGCGGCGGGCGACAATGGGCCGGTACGGGGGCCGGTGGCGAGGCGGCCGGGAAGGCCCGGGGAGAGGAGTTGCCGTGCTCTGGACGCTGGTGGTGCCGTTGAAACCGCTGGCCCGGGCCAAGAGCCGGCTGGCGGCGGCGGGCCGGGGGACGGGTCCCGGCGCCGACCGCGCGGCGTTGGCGCTGGCCTTCGCGGTGGACACGGTGGCGGCGGCGCTGTCCTGCGCGGCGGTCCGCGATGTGGTGGTTGTCACCGACGACCCGCTGGCCGGGGCGGAACTGACCGCGGCCGGCGCCCGGACGGTGGCCGAACCGGCGGGCGGCGGGGGCCTCAACGCGGCCCTCGCGCACGGGGCGCGGACGGTCCGGGCGCACCGCCCGCGCTCGGGCGTGGCGACACTGAACGCGGATCTCCCGGCACTGCGCGCGGCGGAACTCGGGCGGGTGCTCGATTCGGCGTCGGAATTCCCGCGCGCATTTCTCGCGGATGCCGAGGGAATCGGGACGACGCTGTTGGCGGCGGCTCCCGGAATGCTTTTGGCGCCGGCGTTCGAGGGCCGCTCGCGCGCCCGGCACCGGGCGTCCGGGGCGCGGGAAATCGGATTGCCCGGGGTGGATTCCGTACGGCGTGACGTGGACACCCTGGCGGATCTGCGGGCCGCGCTGGACCTGGGCGTGGGGCCGCGCACGGCGGCGGTCGCCGGGGCGTGGGCGGCGGCCGGTCCGGCGCGGGGGTCCGCCGGCACGGTGACGGACTAGGCTTTCGGGCATGCAGGCCACCGCGTACACCTACGACCCCGAGACCCGCTGCGGCAGCGTTCTCCTCGACGACGGCACCCCGGTGCCGTTCGACGCCGCGGCGTTCGACGCGGGCGGTCTGCGGCTGTTGCGGCCGGGGCAGCGGGTGCGGATCGAGATGACGGACACGGCGGACGGGCCGGAGCCGCGCCGTGTGACGTTGGTGACGCTCCAGACCTTCTAGGTCCGGGCTCCGGCGTCCTCAGGCTCCGGTCCGGGCGGCGAGACGCCGGGCCCGGCCGGGCGTTCACGAGACACCGCCCCCGGGACGGCCGTTCCCCCGAGACGCCGGACCGCACTTCCGGAAGCACGGACTCCGGCACGCTCCCGATCTCTCACGCGTTTCCCGGGGCCTGGAGGCCGGTCTGAACTCCCCCGGCGGGCCGGGCGTCAGGGGGATGCCCTTCCGGGCGTGTACGGGCCTCAGCGGCCGCACAGCCGCTCCCGCGGGCACCGGCCACGACGCCCGGTTCTCCCGTCCGCCGCCGCGCAGGAGACGAACGCACCGCGGGCCGGGCTCCCCGAAGGGAGCCCGGCCCGGCGCGTGACGCCGTCCGCGGCTTTTTACTTCTTCTTGGCCGCGGTCTTCTTGGCGGTGGTCTTGCGCGCCGTGGTCTTGCGCGCGGGCGCCTTGGTCGCCGTGGCCTTCTTCGCCGCCGGCGCGGTCTTCTTCGCCGTGGTCTTCTTGGCCGCCGCGGCGGTGGTCTTCTTCGCCGGCGTCGCCTTCTTCGCCGCCGCCTTCGTCGCGGGGGCGGTCTTCTTCGCCGTGGTCTTCTTCGCCGCCGTGGTGGTCTTCTTGGCGGGAGTGGCCTTGGCGGCGGTGGTCGCCTTCTTGGCCGTGGTCGCCTTCTTGGCGGCCGTCTTCTTGGCGGTGGCCTTCTTGGCCGCGGCCTTCGTGGTGGCCTTGCCACCGGAAAGGCTGCCCTTGGGCGCCTTCTTCACCGCGACCTCGCCGCCCTTGGGCAGCTTCTTCGAGCCGCTCACCAGGTCCTTGAAGCCCTGGCCGGCGCGGAAGCGGGGCACCGAGGTCTTCTTGACCCGGACGCGCTCGCCGGTCTGCGGGTTGCGGGCGTAACGGGCCGGGCGGTCGACCTTCTCGAACGAGCCGAAGCCGGTGACCGAGACCCGGTCGCCGGCGACGACGGCACGGACGATCGCGTCGAGTACCGCGTCGACGGCGTCAGCGGCCTGCTGACGGCCGCCGAGCTTGTCGGCAATGGCTTCAACGAGCTGCGCCTTGTTCACGTCTTCCCCTTCGGAGACACTGCTGGAATTTGTTCCAGCCTTTTCGCACGTTAGGCAGATATATACCGCAAATCAAACACGAAACGGTCTAATCACCCTTGTGCCGCAACGAACCCGACCCATCACGGAGTTCCGTCGGTGCCGCGCTCTGAAGGGAAACGGCCCTCGTCGAGGTCCTTCATCAGCCGGTCCAGGCGCATTGCCGCGCCTGAGAGATCGTGCTTCGCCGCGGCCGTGATGGCCAGCAGCTTCCGGGACAGCGCCATCCGTACGCCCTCCGGGACTTGCAGTGCGCGCACTCGGGAGTGCGCTTCCTTGAGTTGGTCGGCGACGAGCCGGTAGAGCTCGAGTTGGCTGCCGCGTTCCATGCACCGATTGTGCCATCTGAGGCGAGTTGTCGCCTCACAGGGCCTCAACAAAGCGATGCGCCCCCTGTCCGAAGACAGGGGGCGCATCATGCCAAACGCGGGGTGAACAGCGGAAATCGAGGGTCGTTCCGGGGTCCTGAGGCTGGGCCGAACGGGCGGGAAAACGGGCCGGGAACCGGGCGGGATCCGGGCCGGAACCCGCCCGGAAGGGGCCTCAGACCAGGGCCGTGGACGGCTTGTGGGACGGCCGGCGGGCCTCGAAGGCGGCGATGGCCGACTCGTGCCGGAGGGTCAGCCCGATGTCGTCCAGCCCCTCCAGCAACCGCCACCGGGCGTTGTCGTCAAGGCGGAAATCGGCCGTGATGCCCTCGGCCCGCACCTGACGGGCGACGAGGTCCACCGTGACCTCCGCCGCCGGGTCGGCCTCCGTCAGCTCCCAGAGCCGCTCGACGGTCTCCTGCGGCAGGACGACCGTCAGCAGACCGTTCTTGAGCGAGTTACCCCGGAAGATGTCCGCGAACCGTGCGGAGATCACGGCTTTGAAGCCGTAGTTCTGCAGCGCCCAGACGGCGTGCTCCCGGGAGGAGCCGGTACCGAAGTCGGGCCCGGCGACCAGCACCGAGGCGCCCGCGCGGGCGGGCTCGTTGAGGACGAAGTCCGGGTCCTTGCGCCACGCCTCGAAGAGGCCGTCCTCGAAACCGTCGCGGGTGACCTTCTTCAGCCAGTGCGCCGGGATGATCTGGTCCGTGTCCACGTTGCTGCGGCGCAGCGGCACGGCCCGGCCGGTGTGTGCGGTGAACGCTTCCATGAGCTGCTCTTCCTCGCTGGGTGGAGTGCTGGGGTAGGGTGCCCTGCGCCGTTCAGGCGGCGAGGACCGGGCCGGCCGGGAGGTCGGCGGGCGAGGCCAGCCGGCCGAGCACGGCGGTGGCGGCGGCGACCTGGGGCGAGACCAGGTGCGTCCGGCCGCCCTTGCCCTGCCTGCCCTCGAAGTTGCGGTTGGAGGTCGACGCCGACCGCTCGCCCGGCGCCAGTTGGTCCGGGTTCATGCCCAGGCACATCGAGCAGCCGGCGTGCCGCCACTCGGCGCCCGCCGCGGTGAACACCGCGTCGAGCCCCTCCTCGACCGCCTGCAGCGCCACCCGGACCGAGCCGGGGACGACCAGCATCCGCACTCCGTCGGCGACCGCGCGGCCCCGCAGGACGTCGGCGGCGGCGCGCAGGTCCTCGATCCGGCCGTTGGTGCAGGAGCCCACGAAGACGGTGTCCACCCGGATGTCGCGGAGCGCCTGACCCGCCGTCAACCCCATGTACTCCAGGGCCCGTTCGGCCGCCGAGCGCTCCGAGGCGTCCTCGTACGAGGCGGGGTCGGGGACGGCCGCCGACAGCGGCGCGCCCTGCCCCGGATTGGTGCCCCAGGTGACGAACGGGGAGAGGGCGGACGCGTCGATGACGACCTCGCGGTCGAAGACGGCGTCGTCGTCGGTGCGCAGGGTGCGCCAGTGGGCGACGGCCGCGTCCCAGTCGGCGCCCTTGGGGGCGTGCGGGCGGTCCTTGAGGTAGGCGAAGGTGGTCTCGTCCGGGGCGATCATGCCCGCCCGGGCGCCGGCCTCGATGGACATGTTGCAGACGGTCATCCGGGCCTCCATCGAGAGCTTCTCGATCGCGGGCCCGCGGTACTCGATGACGTACCCCTGGCCGCCGCCGGTGCCGATCTTCGCGATGACGGCCAGGATCAGGTCCTTCGCGGTCACCCCCGGCGGCAGTTCGCCCTCGACCGTGACGGCCATGGTGCGGAACGGCGACAAGGGCAGCGTCTGGGTGGCCAGGACGTGCTCGACCTGGCTGGTGCCGATGCCGAAGGCGAGGGCGCCGAACGCGCCGTGGGTGGAGGTGTGGCTGTCGCCGCAGACCACGGTGGTGCCGGGGTGGGTCAGTCCCAGCTGCGGTCCCACTACGTGGACGACGCCCTGCTCCACGTCGCCCAGCGGGTGCAGCCGGACGCCGAACTCGGCGCAGTTGCGGCGGAGGGTCTCCAGCTGGGTGCGCGAGACGGGGTCCGCGATGGGCTTGTCGATGTCGAGGGTGGGGGTGTTGTGGTCCTCGGTGGCGATGGTCAGGTCGGTGCGCCGCACCGGCCGGCCGGCCTTGCGCAGCCCGTCGAACGCCTGCGGGCTGGTGACTTCGTGCAGCAGGTGGAGATCGATGTAGAGGAGGTCGGGCTCGCCCTCGGCCCGCGCCACCACGTGCTCGTCCCAGACCTTCTCGGCCAGTGTGCGTCCCATCGCTCTTCCTCCGGATCGGGGTGCCGTGGATACAGGTTGGCGGCTTCCGGGAAAACGTGAACTTGCGTTTCATAGTGTGAGACGCGAGTATCGTTGCATGGACAATTCTGGTGGCGCCTCGAGCGGAGTGGGCGTTCTCGACAAAGCGGCCCTGGTGCTGAGCGCTCTGGAGTCGGGCCCGGCGACGCTCGCCGGGCTGGTGACGGCCACCGGGCTGGCGCGTCCTACGGCGCACCGGCTCGCCGTGGCGCTGGAACACCACCGGATGGTGGCGCGCGACATGCAGGGCCGGTTCATCCTCGGCCCCCGGCTGAGCGAGCTCGCGGCGGCGGCCGGCGAGGACCGGCTGCTGGCCACGGCGGGCCCGGTGCTCACGCATCTGCGGGACGTGACGGGCGAGAGCGCCCAGCTCTACCGGCGCCAGGGCGACATGCGCATCTGCGTCGCGGCGGCGGAACGGCTGTCCGGACTGCGGGACACGGTGCCGGTCGGGTCCACCCTGCCCATGAAGGCCGGCTCGGCGGCCCAGGTCCTCATGGCCTGGGAGGAGCCGGAGCGGCTGCACCGCGGGCTGCAGGGGGCCCGGTTCACGGCGACGGCGCTTTCCGGTGTGCGGCGGCGGGGGTGGGCGCAGTCGATCGGGGAGCGGGAGCCTGGGGTGGCGTCGGTCTCCGCTCCCGTGCGGGGGCCGTCCAATCGCGTGGTCGCGGCCGTCTCCGTGTCCGGGCCGATCGAGCGGCTGACCCGGCATCCGGGGCGGATGCACGCTCAGGCGGTGCTTGACGCGGCGGTGCGGCTGACGGAGGCGTTGCGGCGCAACGGGTGAGGTTGCCCCGGTCCCGCAAGCCCCCGCACCCCCGAAGCGCCCTCCGGGCGCTGTCCTCAAACGCCGGACGGGCTGAATAGGGCGCCCACTCCAGCCCGTCTGGGGGCACCCCCTCTGGGGGAGTTTGAGGACAACCGCGCGGAGCGCGGTTTCGGGGGTCTGGGGGCTTGCCCCCAGGAATCGGCGAAGGGGCGGGCCAGGGGCTCAGCCCCCCGCAGGGGCCGCCGCACCGAGCCGCTCCGCGGCCCGCTCGCCCCGCCGGCCCACCGGCTCGACCCCGAAAGCGGCCCCGAGGCCGTGCCGCGGCATCCCGCTGTAGATGGTCTCGTACGACCCCGCGGGCACGACGTACGTCTCGTGCCAGATCCCCACCCGCCCCGCCGCATCCCGCGCCCGCCGGTTGAACGCGGCCCACGCCGGCCGGTGGAGCCGGTCCCGGTCGGCCGAGTACGCGAGCAGCTTCTCGCGCGACTCCCAGTACTGCAGAACCGTGTACTCCCGCGGGCCGGAGGTCAGCAGCCGGTGGCCCAGCAGCCCGGCGTCCGGATCCCGGGCGAGCTCGGTGAGCATCCGCCGCATCGCCCCGAACACGGGCGCCCAGTGGCGCACGGAGCGCCAGCGGTTGACCCGCATGCCGATCAGGAAGACCACCACATCCCCGTCGGCCGCCGCGGTGACCCGGCCCTCGATCGGTGACGCACCCATGGCGTTACTCCCATCCGTCATTGGATAGCGATGCTATCCATGTTTGGATAGTTGCACTATCCGAGGAAGGGCGCAAGAGCCATGCGACTGGCCGAGCTCAGCGAGCGCAGCGGTGTCCCCGCCGCGACGATCAAGTACTACTTGCGGGAGGGGCTGTTGCAGCCCGGACGCCGGGTGTCGGCCACCCAGGCCGAGTACGGCGAGGCCCATCTGCGGCGGCTGCGTCTGGTGCGGGCCCTGATCCAGGTGGGAGGGGTTTCGGTGGCCGCCGCCCGGGAGGTGGTCGCCGCGGCGGAGGACACGTCCCTGGACCACCACACGCGGCTGGGGGCGGCCACGTGGGCGCTGCCCCGGGTCCCGGCGCCGGAGGCCGGCGACGAGGCGGCGGAGGCCGCCCGCGCGGCCGTGGACGGCCTGCTGGCCCGGCTGGGCTGGGACCCGGCCCGGGTGGGGGTCACCTCCTCCCCCGCCTACCGGACGCTGCTGGACTCGGTGGCCGCCCTGGCCCGGCTCGGCTACCCCTGCGGGACGGACGACCTGCTGCCGTACGGGCGGGTGGCCGCGGAGATCGCCGTCACGGATCTGGACATGGTGACGGCGGAGCCGACGGCCGAGGGGCAGGTGGAGGCGGCGGTGGCGCTCACCGTGCTCTACGAGCCGGTGCTGCTCAGCCTGCGGCGGATGGCGCACGCGGACGAGTCGGCGCGGCGGTTCGGAAGCGGCTGCGAGGAAAAGGGATGCGGGGAGTGCGGGGACGGCGAGGGCTGAGGGTCCGCCGGCGGCCGCTCAGGCGACCGTCTCCGCCAGCCGCAGGCCGGGGGTGCGATCCCAGCCGATGAGGGTGATGACCTGGGAGAGCTCCGGTGCGAGGCCGGTCACTTCGACGGAGCGGTGGCGGGCGGCGCGGGCCCGGGCGAAGGTCATCAGCAGCCGGAGGCCGCCGAGGTCCGGGAACTCGACGCCGGACATCTCCAGGCGGAGCTCTCCGCGCACTCCGGCCACCGAGCGCAGGGCGTCCCGCAGCTGCCGGTGGGCGGAGGCGTCGACCCGGCCCTCCAGGCGCAGGCCGGGCGGGCGGTAGGTGCGGACGACGAGCAGGTCGGCGGTTCTGACCAGCGGGTCGGGGCCCACGCCGCGGGTGTGGGCGGACGTGACGGCGTCCAGCGCCTCCGGGACGCAGTGCCGGACGTCGTACTGGCAGACGGCCAGCGCCCGGCCGGCGGCGAACTCCTCGCCCAGCAGGGACTCGTACCGCAGCAGCCGGCGCGCGTCCCGTCCGTCGCGGGGGGCCGGGCGCGGTTCCCCGGCGATGCGCAGGGCGCGGTAGCCCTCGGCGCGGGAGCGGGTCGCGGCGGCGCGTAACCGGCCCAGCAGGGCGGCGGGTTCCAACAGGCCGTCGGGGGTGCGGAGTTCGTCGAGGGGGAGGATCTCCACCCGGCCGCCGTGCGGGGCCGGCAGCCGGTAGTGGTCCAGCAGGGCCGCGGGGTCGTGGGGGTCTCGCCGGCCGGCCAGGTAGAGGATCTTGTCCTGGGCGTCCAGGCCGCCGCGGACGAACTCCCGCAGGACCACGGTCCGCTCCTCGTCGGAGGCGAAGAGCAGACACGCGTGGTCCCCGGGCCGGAGGTCGCCGACGGGGATCCGGTGGAGCGCACCACGGGGAAGGGCCATGCCGGGAATTATGGCGACGGCGCCCCTGGACGAGAAGGGCGCACGAGAAACGGCAAATGCCCTCCGCGCATCGCACGGAGGGCATTTGCCTTGCGTACCCCCGACCGGATTCGAACCGGCGCTACCGCCTTGAGAGGGCGGCGTGCTAGGCCGCTACACAACGGGGGCTTGCTTTTGCAGACTCGGAAGTCTTGCGCTGGGCTACCAGGACTCGAACCTAGACTAAATGAACCAGAATCACTCGTGCTGCCAATTACACCATAGCCCATGGTGATTACCAGTACCCCCGACCGGATTCGAACCGGCGCTACCGCCTTGAGAGGGCGGCGTGCTAGGCCGCTACACAACGGGGGCCCTAGCGATCCTTCGACATCGCCTCCGGCAATTTCCGGATGGTGACGGATTCAGGATCAGTACCCCCGACCGGATTCGAACCGGCGCTACCGCCTTGAGAGGGCGGCGTGCTAGGCCGCTACACAACGGGGGCTCGCACTTCGCTTTTGCGCTTTCGCGCGGTTTCTACTTTACCAGTAGATTTGCGAGAGAATTTCCAGTGAATTTCTCTTGCTGGGGTACCAGGACTCGAACCTAGACTAAGTGAACCAGAATCACTCGTGCTGCCAATTACACCATACCCCACCAGAACTCGACCCCCTTGAAGGGGTCTTGCTCGGGCTCGCGCCCTCCGCTCCGGCCTCTCGGCCCTCCCGGGCGGCGCAGGAAGAACATTACCCGAAGGTGGACGGGGCACCAAAATCGATAACCCGGCGCCCGCCCCGGGGCGGGCCGGACGGGCACCGGAGAGGTCCTCCCGGGCCGCGGAGGCCCCGGGGACGCCGCGGAGACGGCGAAGGGCCCCGGAAGCCGCTCGCGCGGCTCCAGGGCCCCTCAGGGCGTACGGGAAGGCCGTCAGCCCGCCAGCTTCGCCAGCGCGGCGTCCACCCGCTCCAGGGTCCGCTCGCGGCCGAGGACCTCCAGCGACTCGAAGAGCGGCAGGCCGACCGTGCGGCCGGTGACGGCCACCCGGACCGGGGCCTGGGCCTTGCCGAGCTTCAGCCCGTGCTCCTCGCCGGCGGCGATCACGGCGGCCTTCAGGGCCTCGGCGTTCCACTCGGCGGCGGCCAGCTTCTCGCGGGCGGTGCGGAGCAGGGCGTCCGAGCCCTCCTTCATGGCCTTGGTCCAGGACGCCTCGTCCTCCACCGGCCGGTCGAGGAAGAGGAAGTCCACGTTGGCCGTGATGTCGGAGAGGACCGTGAGGCGCGTCTGGGCGAGCGGGGCCAGCTCCGCGAAGGCGGCGGCGTCGAAGGCCTCGGGCGCCCAGGGGGCGTGCGGGGCGCGCAGCCAGGGCTCGCAGGCCGCGATGAAGTCCTTGACGTCCAGCCGGCGGATGTGGTCGGCGTTGATCGCCTCCGCCTTCTTGAGGTCGAAGCGGGCCGGGTTGGCGTTGACGTCCTTGATGTCGAACGCCGCGACCATCTCGTCCATCGAGAAGAGGTCCTGGTCGGCGGAGAGCGACCAGCCGAGCAGCGAGAGGTAGTTGAGCAGGCCCTGCGGCAGGAAGCCGCGCTCCCGGTAGAGGTTGAGGGAGGCCTGCGGGTCGCGCTTGGAGAGCTTCTTGTTTCCCTCGCCCATGACATACGGCAGGTGGCCGAACTCCGGAACGGCCTTGGCGACGCCCAGCTCGATCAGCGCCTTGTAGAGGGCGATCTGGCGCGGGGTGGAGGACAGCAGGTCCTCGCCGCGCAGCACGTGGGTGATCTCCATCAGCGCGTCGTCGACGGGGTTGACGAGCGTGTAGAGGGGCGCGCCGTTGGCCCGGACGATGCCGTAGTCGGGCACGTTCTCCGGGGTGAAGGTGAGCTCGCCGCGGACCAGGTCGGTGAAGGTGATCGGCTCGTCGGGCATCCGGAAGCGGACGATCGACGGGCGGCCCTCGGCCTCGTAGGCGGCCTTCTGCTCGGGGCTCACGACGCGGCACTTGCCGTCGTAGCCGGACGGCTTGCCGGCGGCGCGGGCGGCCTCGCGGCGGGCGTCGAGCTCCTCGGTGGTGCAGTAGCAGTGGTAGGCGTAGCCGCCGTCCAGCAGCTTCCGCGCGACGTCCCGGTAGATGTCCATGCGCTGCGACTGCCGGTAGGGCGCGTGGGGGCCACCGGTCTCGGGGCCCTCGTCCCAGTCGAAGCCCAGCCAGCGCATGGCGTCGAGAAGCTGCTCGTACGACTCCTCGGAGTCGCGGGCCGCGTCGGTGTCCTCGATGCGGAAGACCAGGGTGCCGCCGTGGTGGCGGGCGAACGCCCAGTTGAAGAGGGCGGTGCGGACCAGGCCCACGTGGGGGTTGCCGGTCGGCGAGGGACAGAAACGGACGCGGACGTTCGCGTCCAGGGGGTTAGCCACGCTTGATCACCTTGTTGGTGAGAGTGCCGATGCCTTCGATGGTGACGGCGACCTCGTCGCCGTCGTGCAGGGGTCCGACCCCGGCGGGGGTGCCGGTGAGGACGACGTCGCCGGGGAGCAGCGTCATCGCCTCGGTGATGTGGACGATGAGCTCCTCGACGGAGCGCAGCATCTGGGCGGTGCGGCCGCTCTGCCGCAGCTCGCCGTTGACCGTGCAGGTGATCGCCAGGTCGCCCGGGTCGACCTCGGTCTCGATCCAGGGGCCGAGGGGGCAGGAGGAGTCGAAGCCCTTGGCGCGGGCCCACTGCTTCTCGCGCTGCTGGACGTCGCGGGCGGTGACGTCGTTGGCGCAGGTGTAGCCGAGGATGACGTCCTTGACGCGCTCGCGCGGCACCTCGCGGCACATACGGCCGATGACGACGGCGAGCTCGGCCTCGTGGTGGAGCTCGCTGCTGAAGGAGGGGTACGCGATGGGATCGCCCGGGCCGACGACAGAGGTGGACGGCTTGAAGAAGGCGACGGGCACCTCCGGCACCTCGTTGCCCAGCTCCGCGGCGTGCTCGGCGTAGTTGCGGCCGATGGCCACGACCTTGCTGGGCAGGACGGGCGGGAGCAGGCGGACCTTGCTCAGCGGCACCTTGGTGCCGGAGCGTTCGAAGTCGCCGTAGGGAATGCCTTTGATGATGTCGAGGACGGGACCGCCCTCGGTGGAGGCGTCCCCCTCGACCACGCCGTAGCCGACGTTGCCGTCGATGGAGAATCTGGCGATGCGCACGGGAAGCTGAGCCCCTCACTGATCCGGCCGGAGTCTGACACTTCAGGCTATCGCGGGGGCCGTGCGGGCCGCCGTGCGCGGCGGCCGGGTGCGCCGGGCCGGCCGGGACGAGCGGAGGGGCCCGCCGGATCCGGCGGGCCCCTCCTGGCGCTCGGGCGCGCGGACGCGTCAGTCCTCGACCGCGACCGGGGCCGGGGCGGTCATCAGGATGGTGCGGCGCGGGTTGGCGGTGACCGTGGGGAGCTCGGCCGAGTGCTGCGGGCGCTCGGCCTCGAAGAGGGCCTTGGTGTCCTTGAGGTGCGCGAGCGTGGTGCGGCGCGGGTTGGCGGTCTTCCGGGAGGGGCTCGTGGTCTTCACTGTGCGGTTGCCTCGCGTTGTCGTCTCAGGGGTCTTCGCGGTCGTCGCGGCTTTCACGGGTGGTCGGCCGCGGCCTTGCGGGTCGCCCGCGGCCTTCGGCGGTCGTCGCGTCCGCGCAAGGGTCCAGGCTAGGCGCGCCTTTCCCCGCCATACCGAGCGGAATGCGGGGTGTCACCTGTGAGTTTCCTCACGAAGCTCGGGATAAATGCCGCATAGCCGACGCGTGGACCGCCCGCACGAAACGGACATCACCGGACTGAACCTGACGTTCCGCTCCTGATCATGGCGACTGGGACAGGTCGCGCAGCGCGACGAGACGCGGAACATTCGCCCGCGAAAGTCCGAATTGATAGGAGTGGCCTCTCGACGGAGAGCGACAAGCCGGGCTACCGTCCGTCACCGATTCACGGTGGGACGCACCGGCCTTGTTGGCGCATCCGGCACTGTGCTGGAATTCCACGGACCGCCAGGGGGGCACCGCGGTCCCCCCACGACTCGACACCGTTCCTCCGTTCATCCGGGGGAACGCCTGGTCCAGAGGTTGCGACGCTAGTGCAGGGACGTTTCAAGAGGGATGGCAGCGCTGCGGCGGAGCCGGAGCCGCACGGTGCGGCGACAGGCGGCGACCGCGGCACGCCCGCCGACGCGCCGGCCGGAGGTGCGCCCGCCGACGGCGCGAAGGCCAAGGGCAAGGCGAACAAGGCGAAGGGACCCAGCGGGCCGGGCTCACGAATAGCCCTGCGCAACTGGCGAATCAGCACCCGCCTGGTGTCCCTGCTCGCCCTGCCCGTCGTCGCCGCGACGACCCTGGGTGCGATGCGTATCGACACCTCGCTGGAGAACGTCGATCAGCTCGATCACATGAAGCTGCTGACCGACATGACCAAGGCGGCCACCAGCCTCGCCAACGCCCTCCAGGAGGAGCGCGACCGCTCGGCCGGGCCGCTGATCACCAAGGACGAGAAGAGCGACGACGTCGTGGCGCCGCGGCAGCGGACCGACCAGGCGATCGAGGACTTCACCAAGCTCACCAACCAGGTGCGGCCGGAAGACAAGTCCATGGTCGGCGTCGGCGCCACCATGGTCGAGATCACCAAGCAGCTCCAGGAGATCAAGAAGATCCGGGGCGAGGCCTACAAGAACGACGACCAGATCTCGCGGACGGTCAACGCCTACAACGGCCTGGTCAGCCAGCTGATCACGCTCTCCCAGGACATGGCGCTGGCGTCCAGCAACAGCGAGATGATCGCCTCCACCCGCGCCCTGGCCTCGTTCTCCTCCGCCAAGGAGTACGCGTCCATGCAGCGTGCGCTCATCAGCGCCGCGCTGGCCCGTACGCCGCACTCCCTCTCCGAGAACGACCGGCTCTTCGGCCAGTCGACGTACACCAGCGAAGGCCAGGTCACCAAGCGCTTCCTGCAGATCCACGGCGACCAGGACAAGGAGCTGCTGCAGGGCCTCAACGGCGGCCAGTACGACATCTCGCAGGCGAACTCGTACGCCGAGCGCGTGCTGATGCGCAACGACGGCCTGCGCGGCGCGGACAGCCTTTCCTACCGCGACTGGTTCGACCGCGACAGCGTCAAGATCCAGGAGATGACCAAGATCGAGAGCACGCTGCTCAGCGAGATGGAGCAGAAGGCCCTCGAACTCCGTGACGACGCACAGCAGGAGGCGTACCTCAACGGTGCGCTGATCATCCTCGTCCTCGGCATCTCCCTCGTCGGCGCCTTCGTCGTGGCCCGGTCGATGGTGCGCTCGCTGCGCCGTCTGCAGGACACCGCGCAGAAGGTCGCCCAGGAACGTCTGCCCGAGCTGGTCAAGCAGCTCTCCGAGACCGACCCGCAGGACGTGGACACCTCCGTCGAGTCCGTCGGCGTGCACAGCCGCGACGAGATCGGCAAGGTGGCCGCGGCCTTCGACGACGTGCACCGCGAGGCGGTCCGCCTCGCCGCCGAGCAGGCCCTCCTCCGGGGCAACGTCAACGCGATGTTCACCAACCTCTCGCGGCGTTCCCAGGGCCTCATCCAGCGTCAGCTGTCGCTCATCTCCGAACTGGAGTCCCGCGAGGCCGACCCGGACCAGCTGTCCTCGCTGTTCAAGCTCGACCACCTCGCCACCCGAATGCGGCGTAACGGTGAGAACCTCCTCGTTCTCGCCGGTGAAGAGCCCGGCCGCCGGTGGACCCGCCCCGTCCCGCTCGTCGACGTGCTCCGTGCCGCCGCGTCCGAGGTGGAGCAGTACGAGCGCATCGAGCTCACCGGCGTGCCGCCGACCGAGGTCGCCGGCCGCGTCGTCAACGACCTCGTGCACCTCCTCGCCGAGCTGCTGGAGAACGCGACGTCGTTCTCCTCGCCGCAGACCAAGGTCAAGGTCACCGGTCACGCCCTGCCGGACGGCCGGGTGCTGGTCGAGATCCACGACACCGGCATCGGCCTGTCCCAGGAGGACCTGGCGGCGATCAACGAGCGGCTCGCCAGCCCGCCGACCGTGGACGTCTCCGTCTCGCGGCGCATGGGTCTGTTCGTGGTCGGCCGCCTGTCCCTGCGACACGGCATCCGCATCCAGCTCCGTCCGTCGGACTCCGGCGGCACCACCGCGCTCGTCATGCTGCCCGTCGACGTCGCCCAGGGCGGCAAGAAGCCCGGCCCCGGCGCGCCCGGCGGCCCCGGCCTGCCCGGTGGCGGCGCCCCCGGCGGCATGCCCGGCACGGGCGTCCCTGGCGTCCCGGGTGTCCCCGGCGGCAAGGCCGCGCCCGGCCTGCCCGGTTCCGGCGGTGCGCCGCAGGCGCCGGCCCGCGACCGCGGCCAGCTGCCGCCCAAGGGCCCGCGTCCGCCGGCCAACCCGTCGCGCGCCGGCGGTCTGACCCAGAGCGGTCTGCCGACGCGCGTCCCCGGCAGCACGCCGGGCGCGGGTGCCCCGACCGGTGGCCCCAGCCTCTTCGACGCCCCGCTCACCGGCGCGGGTGACGACGCCTCCGCCGGGGGCAAGGGCGCCGACGGCCGTTCGGGCCTCCCGACGCGCGGCAAGCGGCCCGCCGTGATCGCGCCGGTGGGCAACGGCCGCCGTCCGCAGCAGCCGCCCCAGCGCGGCGAGAACGGCGGCTCCGACCTGCCCGTCCGCGGTGGCACCGACAACGGTCTGCCCAAGCGCGGCGACCGCAAGGGCGCGCCCGGCGAGCTCCCGGTCCGGGGTGGCGGCACGCCGTCCGCCCTGCCCGAACTGCCCGTTCGCGGCGGTACGGAGGGCGGTCTGCCGCAGCGCGGCACCACCGAGAACGGCCTGCCGAAGCGGGGTGGCGCCGAAGGCGGCCTGCCCAAGCGGGGCGGCGCCGGCAACGGCCTGCCCGCCCGTAACGCGCTCTCCGGCCTGCCCAAGCGCGGCGACCGCAAGAACACCCCCGCCGAGCCGCCGGCCCGTCCGGCGCCGAGCTGGGGCAACGACCGCTCCCCCGCCGCGCCGGTGGACGACTGGCCGCTCGCCTCGAACGGCTCGTCGCGCGCCGAGCGGGACACCCCGCGCGGCCACGACAGCGTCGAGGCGCCCGAGCGCACGGCCGGCGGCCGGGGCGAGGGCCCCGCGGACGGTCCGGGCGCCACCGGGCAGTTCCCGCAGCTCGCGCCCGTTCCCGAGCCCGAGAGCAGCAGCACCGGGCGGCACGCGCTGCCCGCCGCGCCCGACGGCGCCGGGCGGTTCGACCGTCCCGAGGCCGACGGCCCCGGTGCCACCGGGCAGTTCCCGCGCCTGGCGCCGGTGCCCGAGCCGGAGAGCGGCAGCACCGGCCGGCACGCGCTGCCCGCGCGCGACGCGGCCGGCCCGGCCGACACCGCCGCCTTCCCGCAGCTGGCGCCCGTGCCGGACGCCGAGGGCACCGGGCGGATCGTTCCGCCTGCCGGTGACGACCGCTTCGGGCGGCAGGACGCCGGGCACGCCGGGGACGGGAACGGAGCGCAGGAGACGACGCCGCTCTTCCAGGAGCTGGAGTCGCACTGGTTCCGCGAGCAGGAGGAGGCCCGCGAGCGGGCGCCGGAGCCGGAGGCGCCGCGCGGTCTGCCGCGCCGGGCCCCGCGCGCCGAGGCCCCGGCCGCGCCCGAGTCCCCGCAGGTCACCACCCAGACCCCGCTGCCGGACTGGCGCGAGTCTCCCAACGACGAGCGCTGGCGCCGGGCCGAGCAGGTCCGGGTGCCCGCCGCCGACGGGACCACCTCGTCGGGGCTGCCCCGCCGCGTGCCCCGTGCCAACCTCGTGGAGGGCACGGCCCAGCAGCAGGCGCTGCCGGAGGGTCCGCAGGTCTCGCGCGCGCCCGACGACGTGCGCGGCCGGCTGACCAACCTCCGCCGCGGCATTCAGCAAGGACGTCAGGCCGGCACCAGCCCGGCCACCGGTAGCCACCACGTTGGCCCCACCTACCAGCAGGAGCGTTAGTTGAGTCCGATGAGCCAGGCGGCGCAGAATCTGAACTGGTTGATCACCAACTTCGTGGAGAACACCCCGGGGGTGTCCCACACGGTGGTGGTGTCCGCCGACGGACTGCTGCTGGCCATGTCCGAGGGGTTCCCCCGGGACCGCGCGGACCAGCTGGCGGCGGTGGCGTCCGGCCTGACCTCCCTGACGGCCGGTGCCTCGCGCATCTTCGAGGGCGGGCACGTCAACCAGACCGTGGTGGAGATGGAGCGCGGCTTCCTCTTCATCATGTCCATCTCCGACGGCTCCTCGCTGGCCGTGCTGGCGCACCCGGAGTGCGACATCGGCCTCGTCGGCTACGAGATGGCCCTGCTGGTCGACCGCGCGGGCAACGTCCTGACGCCCGACCTCCGCGCCGAACTGCAGGGAAGCCTGCTGAACTGACCGTAGACACACCGCAAGTCCCGTCCGACCGTACGGCCGAAAGCTCCCACCGGCCCCCGCTCGACGGCATCATTGCCTTCCTGCTGTCCCGCCCGGAGGATTCATGACCCCGCCCGTCTCGCCCGGCCCGTACGGCGCCTCGCACCACATGCCGTACGGGAGTGAAGGCGACCAGCCCCTGGTCCGTCCCTACGCCATGACGGGCGGCCGGACCCGGCCGCGTTACCAGCTCGCCATCGAGGCACTGGTCAGCTCGACCGCCGACCCGGCCCAGCTGGTCAATCTGCTGCCCGAGCACCAGCGGATCTGCCACCTCTGCCGCGAGGTGAAGTCGGTCGCCGAGGTCTCCGCGCTGCTGAGCATGCCGCTCGGCGTGGCGCGGATCCTGGTGGCCGACCTGGCGGAGGCCGGGATGGTGGCGATCCATCAGCCGGGCGGCGGCGGCGAGACCGGCGGAACGCCGGATGTGACACTGCTCGAAAGGGTGCTCAGTGGACTTCGGAAGCTCTAGCGGGAACACCGGCCGCTCCACGACCTCCGCGAAGATCGTGGTGGCCGGTGGTTTCGGCGTGGGCAAGACCACGTTCGTCGGTTCGGTCTCGGAGATCAGCCCGCTGCGCACCGAGGCCGTGATGACGTCCGCTTCGGCGGGCATCGACGATCTGAGCCACGTCCAGGACAAGACGACGACCACCGTCGCCATGGACTTCGGCCGCATCACGCTGGACGACGACCTGATCCTGTATCTGTTCGGCACGCCCGGACAGGACCGGTTCTGGTTCATGTGGGACGACCTCGTCCGCGGTGCCATCGGGGCGGTCGTCCTGGTGGACACCCGCCGCCTCGCCGACTGCTTCCCGGCGGTCGACTACTTCGAGAACAGCGGCCTGCCCTTCGTCATCGCCCTCAACGGCTTCCACGGAGAGCAGCCCTACTCCCCCGAAGAGGTGCGCGAGGCACTGCAGATCGGGCCGGACGCGCCCATCATCACCACCGACGCGCGACACCGGAACGAGGCGAAGAGCGCACTCATCACCCTCGTCGAGCACGCCCTGATGGCGCGGCTGAAGTAGCCGACGGGAGCGGGCGGCCGTGTGGGATATGCCACGGGCCGCCCCCGGGGTTCATAACGTTTCGACAGAGAATTGACCGGGGCGCGACAGGCCCGCCGCAACAGGCCGCAGCCGCCCGGTTCCCCTCCGCACATGTTTCGCCCGCCTTTTGGCGTCGCTCGCTCTTAATGCCCGTTTTATGTCGGGCGCATTCCTCCGGCCGTCGGCTTTGCCCACTGTTTGGAACGCACCGGTCCGGCGTGCTGGAATTTCCCGAACTGGGCCGTCGTGGCCCAGCCGAAAGACGGCACGACGACTGTGCCGACGCCGAGAGGTTGTTGGACGAGTGAGGCGAAGAAAGACCGGCACCGCGCAGCAGGCGAAAGACGCGCGGGGCAACTTCACACCGCCGTCGCAGGCCGCGGTGCCGCCCTCGGACGTTCCCCGGACCCCTGCCGCGCCCGCCGGCCGCGGCGGCCGGCTCTCCCCCCGCAACTGGCGGGTGGCCACCCGGCTGAACGCGATCCTCCTCATCCCGGTGCTGGTCGCGCTGGTCTTCGGTGGTCTCGGCATCAAGAACTCGGTCGACACCTGGACCGAGGCCGAGGACGCGGCCGACACCGCCCGTGTGGTGCGTGCCGCCGCCGACTACGCCCAGGCCGTCGTCGACGAGCGTGACAAGAGCGTCGTCCCCCTGCTGGCACAGCAGCGGGACGACGAGAACGTCAAGAAGGCCCGCGAGGCGACGGACGCCGCCGCCTCCGCCTTCGACGACGCCGTCCGCGGCATGCCCGACACCCCGAGCCTGCAGCGCCGGCTCGCGGCCGTCCGGGACGCGGAGAAGAAGCTGCCGCAGATCCGGAAGACCGCCTACGCGTCGGAGGCCGCGCGGACCGAGGACGCCTACGGCTCCATCCAGCGTCCGCTGATGGCCTTCACCAACGAACTCGGCCTGGGCACCGGCACCGTCACCTCGTACGGCCGCATGGTCTACGCCGTCTCGCTGGCCAAGGCCGCCGAGTCGCTGCAGCGCTCCATGGGCACGCACCTGCTGGCCAAGCCGGACATGCCCGCCAAGGACCGGCGGGCCCTGCTGACGTCCTTCTCCTCCTACAACTTCCTCGAGTACATCGCCCACGACGAGTACACGACGGGCGGCAGCCAGCAGGACATCGACCGGCTGAAGACCGCGTTCAAGGAGAAGGCGCAGGTCGAGCAGCAGAACAAGATGGCGCTCGCCATCATGTCCGGCGAGTCCCCGCAGAAGCTCAAGGCCCTGGGCGTCACTCCGGAGACCTGGTACACCACGGCCACCGGCAAGTTCGACGCCTACCGCTCCGTCGAGGCGTACCTCGCCGACCACGCGGTGGACGAGGCTTCGCAGGTCGCCTCGGACGCCCGCCGGGACGCCATCGTCAACGGGTCGATCATGATCGTGGCGCTGCTGGCCGCGTTCTTCGTCGCCGGGCGCATCGCCCGCTCGATGAGCCGCAGCATGCGCCGGCTGCGCGGTGCGGCCTTCGAGGTCGCCGAGCAGCGGCTGCCGGCCCTGGTCGACCAGCTCTCGCGCACCGAGCCGGGCCGGATCGACACCCGGGTGCAGCCCATCCCGATCGACACCAAGGACGAGATCGGCGAGGTCGCCCGCGCCTTCGACCAGGTGCACCGGGAGGCCGTCCGGCTCGCCGCCGAGCAGGCGATGCTCCGGGGCAACGTCAACGCGATCTTCACCAACCTCTCCCGGCGCAACCAGAGCCTGATCGAGGGCCAGCTGGAGCTCATCACCGGGCTGGAGAACAACGAGGCCGACCCGGACCAGCTGGAGAACCTCTTCCGGCTGGACCACCTGGCCACCCGTATGCGCCGCAACGGCGAGAACCTCCTCATCCTCGCGGGCGAGGAGCCCGGCCGCCGCTGGGACCAGCCGATCCCGCTGGTGGACGTGTTGCGCGCGGCCTCCTCCGAGGTGGAGGCGTACGAGCGCATCGAGCTGGACAACGTCTCGGAGGCCGAGATCCACGGCCTCGCCGTGACCGACCTCGTGCACCTGCTCGCCGAGCTGCTGGAGAACGCGACCACGTTCTCCTCCCCGCACACCAAGGTCCGCGTCAACGCCACCCGCCTGCCCGACGGCCGGGTGATGGTCGAGATCCACGACAAGGGCATCGGGCTCACCCCCGAGGACTTCGCGGACATCAACCACAAGCTGGCCAACCCGCCGACCGTGGACGCCACGGTGTCCCAGCGGATGGGTCTGTTCGTGGTCGGCCGGCTGGCCATGCGGCACGGCATCCGGGTCCAGCTGCGCCCCTCGGGCGAGCAGGCCGGCACCACCTCGCTGGTCATGCTCCCGGAGCCGATCACCCACGGTGGCGGCGGCGAGGACGAGCTGGCCGGTGACGACTTCACGGTCTCCCGGATCGTCCCCGAGCAGCAGGCCGGCGCGGTCGGGACGAACGGCGGTCTGCGGACCGCCGCGGAGCTGGGCTTCGACGACTCGCGCTACGAAGCGGGCGCGGCGGACGCGGCCGGCGCCCCGGTGCTCGACCCGCTCAACCGCTCGCGGCTGCGTGAGGAGCGGCGGGCCGCGCTGGAGGCGCACAACGCCGCGCAGTCCGGTGCCGACGGGCTCCCCCAGCAGGGCGCCCAGGACCCGCAGGGCTACGCGTCCGGGCAGCCGGGCACGGACTTGCCGGGTCAGCGGCTCTCGCCGCACGACACCCAGCAGACTCCGTTCGCCCCGCAGGCCACGGGTGAGCAGCCGTATACGGAAGCCGCCTACAGCGAGCAGGGCTTCACCGACCAGCAGACCTACGGCGACTTCAACGCCCCCGCCTACCAAGGCGAGTGGGCCGGATCGACTCCGGAGACCACTCCGTACCGGCACGAGTACGCGCCGGGTTACGGAGCGGAATCGGAATCTCAGCCGTCCGCTGACACGGCGCAGCCGGAGCGCGTAGAGTTCGACCGTCCGGGCCCCGCCTCGAGCGGCCCTCCCTCGCTGACCGGGTCCGGTCTGCCGCGCCGCGATCGGCAGTGGCAGCAGCCGGAGACGGGCGAGGAGGCCACGAGGGGCGGCGGAGAACCCGAGCAGTCCCAGCAGGACATCTCCCGGCCTCGGAACGAGGGGGACGCGTCCGCCGGGCAGTCGGCCAACGACGAGCGCTGGCACCGCGCCGAGCAGCTCCGGGTGCCGAAGGCGGGCGGAACGACTTCCTCCGGTCTCCCGCGCCGGGTGCCCAGGGCCAATCTGGTCGAGGGCAAGGCGGCGGAGACCTCCCAGGGCGGCCCGCAGATCTCCCGGGCACCCGAGGACGTCCGCGGCAGGCTCGCCAACCTGCGCCGCGGTGTCCAGCAGGGGCGCAGCGCGGGGACGGACTCCTCGGAGTTCCCCGCGATCACCGCGCAGGAGCAGCATCAGCAACACGACCAGGGCTTCGGCCCCGGCGGCACCTACGAGCAGGAGCGTTAGTGTGAGCCCGATGAGCCAGGCGGCGCAGAACCTGAACTGGTTGATCACCAGTTTCGTGGAGAACACCCCAGGGGTGTCCCACACCGTCGTGGTCTCCGCCGACGGACTCCTTCTGGCCATGTCCGAAGGGTTTCCGCGGGACCGCGCGGACCAGCTGGCGGCGGTGGCCTCCGGCCTGACCTCCCTGACCGCGGGTGCCTCGCGCATCTTCGAGGGCGGGCACGTCAACCAGACCGTGGTGGAGATGGAGCGCGGCTTCCTCTTCATCATGTCCATCTCCGACGGCTCCTCGCTGGCCGTGCTGGCGCACCCGGAGTGCGACATCGGCCTCGTCGGCTACGAGATGGCCCTGCTGGTCGACCGCGCGGGCAACGTCCTGACGCCCGACCTCCGCGCCGAACTGCAGGGGAGTCTTCTCAACTAGCAAAGAGGCAGTGCGTTTCGCGCCACCGCGCCTTAAGGTGCGGTGGCGCGACCAGCAGCAGACAGGAAAGTCGGAGGAGGAGCCGTGGCAACGCCCCCAGGCGGTTACCCGTATGGCAATGACCAGCAGGAGAACCCGCCGCTGAACCGCTTCAACTTCCCCTCCGCGCCCACCCCCAGGGACCGGTCGGAGGCCCATCAGCACCCCTCGCAGGTGCCGTACACCCCGCAGCACCAGGCGCCGCCGCCGAACGCGGTGCCCGGCGGCGGGTACGCTCCGCCCGGTCACGTCCCGACCGGCCATGTCCCGCCCCCGGCGGGGCAGGGCCACCGCCCGGGACAGGGGCCGCAGCACCGGCGTTCGGGATCGCCGTCGGGTGGCAAGCACAACCCGTTGGTCCGTCCCTACGCCATGACCGGCGGCCGGACCCGGCCGCGCTACCAGCTCGCCATCGAGGCGCTGGTGCACACCACGGCCCAGCCGGCCCAGCTTCAAGGGCAGTTGCCGGAACACCAGCGCATCTGCCACCTGTGCCGCGAGATCAAGTCGGTCGCCGAGATCTCCGCACTTCTGTCCATCCCGCTCGGCGTCGCCCGAATCCTGGTGGCCGATCTGGCCGAGGCCGGGCTCGTCGCCATTCATCAGCCCGGCGGCGACGCGTCCGCCGGCGGCCAGCCTGACGTGACACTGCTCGAAAGGGTGCTCAGTGGACTTCGGAACCTCTAGCGGCGAGGCAGCCCGCTCCACCACCAGCGCGAAGATCGTGGTGGCCGGTGGTTTCGGCGTGGGCAAGACCACGTTCGTCGGCGCGGTCTCGGAGATCAACCCGCTGCGCACCGAAGCCGTCATGACCTCCGCCTCGGCGGGCATCGACGACCTCACGCACGCGCCGGACAAGACCACGACGACCGTGGCGATGGACTTCGGCCGGATCACCCTGGACCAGGACCTGATCCTCTACCTGTTCGGTACGCCCGGACAGGACCGGTTCTGGTTCATGTGGGACGACCTCGTCCGCGGTGCCATCGGGGCGGTCGTCCTGGTGGACACGCGGCGTCTCGCCGACTGCTTCCCGGCTGTCGACTACTTCGAGAACAGCGGTCTGCCGTTCGTGATCGCCCTCAACGGCTTCGACGGGCACCAGCCCTATACGCCGGACGAGGTCCGTGAGGCGCTTCAGATCGGGCCGGACGCGCCGATCATCACGACTGACGCGCGGCATCGGAACGAGGCGAAGAGTGCGCTGATCACGCTGGTGGAGCACGCGCTGATGGCGCGCTTGCGGTAGGCGCCTGCGGCGGGCTGTGCCCCGGTCCCACCCCTTCGCCGATTCCTGGGGGCCAGCCCCCAGACCCCCGAAACCGCGCTCCGCGCGGTTGTCCTCAAACGCCGGACGGGCTGAGTGATGCGCTCGGGCGCACTATCCAGCCCGTCCGGCGTTTGAGGACGAGCGGCGAAGCCGCGATCAGCGGGGTTTGGGGCGCAGCCCCCGGGAAACGGCGAAAGGGCGGGACCGGGGCACCCTCACCGCGCAGCGGCCACCGCCGCCGCCAGCGCGTCCAAAGCCCGCTGGGCCCCCTCCGAATCCGACGTCGCGTCCGCCAGGAAGGCGAACGCCAGCAACCGCCCACTCCCCGTGACCGCCGTCCCGGCCAGCGCGTTCACCCCGGTGAGAGTGCCCGTCTTGGCCCGCACCACCCCCCGCCCACCGGCGACACGCTCCCGCAACGTCCCGCTGAAACCGGCCACCGGCAACCCCGTGAGCACCGAACGCAGCTCGGGCGACCCCCGCTCGCCGGCGCGGGCCAGAAGCCGGGCCAGGAGGTCGGCGGAGACCCGGTCCGCCCGGTCGAGGCCGCTGCCGTCGGCGAAGTGCGCGCCGGCCGTCGGCAGGCCGAGCCGGGCCAGCCGGGCGGCCACCGCCCGTCCCGCGCCCTCGAAGCTCGCCGGCTGCCCGTCGGCGAGGGCGGTCTGCCGGGCCAGCGCCTCGGCGATGTCGTTGTCGCTGTGGGTCAGGGCCCGCTCCACGAGGTCGGAGAGCGGGGCGGAGGAGACGACGGCCAGCCGCCGCGCACCGGCGGGCGAGCGGCCCTCGGCGGGCTCGCCCTCGACGCGTACGCCCCGCTCCCCCAGCAGGGCGGCGAACTTCCGTGCGGCGTCCCCGGCGGGGTCGGTCGTACGGTCCGCGGGGCCGTGGTCACTGTCGTCCAGCCGGCCCTCGTCCACCATGAGGGCGCTGACCGGTGCCAGGTTCTCGTTGGGGCCGATCGGGTGCGGTACGGGCCCGCTGTAGCGCGAGACGTCGTAGCGCAGCGCCGTGTGGTCGGTGCCGAGCGCCTTGAGCGCGCGGGCGGTGGCGTCGGCCAGGGCCGGCAGGCCGGCCTGCTCCCCGCCGGGAGCGGTGGGGCGGGCGGTGAGGGTGGGGTCGCCGCCGCCGACGAGGACGATGCCGTCGGCGCCGAGCGTCACCGAGGTCTCGATGCGGTGGTCCGGGCCGAGCGCCGAGAGCGCCGCGGCGGAAGTGGCGAGCTTGACGGTGGAGGCGGGCGTGACCGCCGTTCCCTCGCCGGCCCCGAACAGCCGGTCGCCGGTGGCCACGTCGACGACGGACGCCGAGACGCGGGAGCCCAGCGCCTCGTCGGCGAGCAGCGGCTCCAGCGCGGCGGCAAGGCCGGCCGCTCCCGCCGGGCTCCCCGGCCCGCCGGATCCCGCGGAGCCCGCGCCGGTCACCCCCGGCACACCGACGAGCACGGCCCCGGCCCGGGCGGACCCGTAGGGGGACCCCTCCGCGGACGCCGCCCGGTCGGCGGCTGCGGCGCGGACCCGTTCGGCCGTACGCTGTCCGCCGTCCCAGGGCCCCGCGGCCGCCACCGCGCCGGCCGCGGCCAGCAGCCCCACCACGGTGGAGGCCGCGACGAACCGCCCGGTAACGGACAGCGGGGGCAGGGCGCCGGGCCACCACCGGGCCTGCCGCCGGAAGCTCTCGGGCATGACGGACCAGCCCCTTTCGCCAGCACACACCTGCGTAGGGGACACTTAATCACCAGACGTATGTGTTGATCATGAAGGAGCCACTCGTGGAGTTCGACGTCACCATCGAGATTCCGAAGGGTTCGCGGAACAAGTACGAGGTGGACCACGAGACCGGTCGCATCCGTCTGGACCGCCGTCTCTTCACCTCCACCAGCTACCCCGCCGACTACGGCTTCGTCGAGAACACCCTCGGCGAGGACGGCGACCCGCTGGACGCCCTCGTCATCCTGGACGAGCCCACCTTCCCGGGCTGCCTCATCACCTGCCGCGCCATCGGCATGTTCCGTATGACGGACGAGGCGGGCGGCGACGACAAGCTGCTCTGCGTCCCGGCCAACGACCCGCGCGTCGAGCACCTGCGCGACATCCACCACGTGTCGGAGTTCGACCGCCTGGAGATCCAGCACTTCTTCGAGGTCTACAAGGACCTGGAGCCGGGCAAGTCGGTCGAGGGCGCCGAGTGGGTCGGCCGCGCGGAGGCCGAGGCCGAGATCGAGGCGTCCTACAAGCGCCTGGAGGCCGCGGGCGGCTCCCACCACTGATCCGTGGTGATCTGACGCGCCCGAACGGAACGCGCGGCTCCTGAGGGCCCCGGAGGGGCTCCTCGGAGGCCGCGCGTCCGCGTTTCCGGGGCCGGGTCGCGGGCCCGGGCGTCACCGGTGCCGCAGAAGACTCAGAAGCCGCGCGTCCGCTTCGCCGCGCGCCGGGACGCCGCCCCGCCCGGCACCACGATGAACATCCGGGCCATCTCCGACCCGAGATTCACCCCGATGGCGATGGCCAGCGCCAGGGCCGCCGCCTTGGTGAGGCTCGCCATGCCGGTGTCCAGCTCGTTCTGGGCGAAGTTCAGCAACGCGAAGTACACCGCGCTACCGGGCAGCAGCGGCCCGATCGCCGCCGTGACGTACGGCAGGGCGGACGTGTGCTGGTAGCGCGAGAACAACTGGCCGAAGAGGCCCACCAGCCCGGCGGCGATGGCCGTGGCGGGCACCGGGTCGAGGCCGCCGGTGTCGGCGAGCGCCCCGTAGACCACCCAGGCGACACCGCCGTTCAGCGTCGCGTACAGCACGGTGTGACGTTCCTGCTGGAGCAGCAGGGCGAACGAGAAGACCAGCAGCATCGCGGCGATGATCTGGATGACCGGCCGTTCCCGGTGCTGGAGGACCGCCTCCGGGTCGAGGGTCGTACCGCCCACCCGGACGCCGCCGTAAAGCACCATCATCACGCCGCAGACGATGCCGACGATCAGGTACATCACTTCCAGCAGCCGGGCCGAGGCGGTGATGTAGAAGCCGGTCAGGCCGTCCTGGACGCCCGCGACCAGCGCCCGCCCGGGAATCAGCGCGAACAGCCCACCCGTGATCACGGCGGACGCCTGGACGTGGACGTGATCCTGGACCGTGCTGAGCGCCACGCCCATCGCCGCGGGCGGCATCGCGGCCACCACGAACTGATAGAACTCCGGCAGCCCGCGCCCCGAGGCCAGCCACGCCAGGCGGTCGCCCAGCATCGCGCCGACGGCCGCAGCCAGGAACACCACCACCCCGCCGCCGACCAGCATGCTCGCCGCGCCGGCGAGCAGCCCGGCGGCCAGGGTCAGCGTCCAGCCGGGGTACGGGTGCCGGTTGCGGCGGATCTCGGCGAGGCCGCGGTACGCCTCCTCCAGCGTGAGCCCGTGGGACGTGATGTCGTGGACGAGCCGGAAGACGGCCGAGAGGCGGGTGTAGTCCGTGCCGCGTCTGCGCACCGTGCGGCTGGCCGTGACCGGATCGTCCACGAGGGACGGCTGATAGCTGACGGACAGCAGGGTGAACGTCACGTTCGGCTCGCACCGGTGCAGCCCGTAGGCGTGCGCGACGCCGTACATCGCCGCCTCGACGTCCTCGGCGCCCTCGCCGCCCGCGAGCAGCAGCTCGCCGATGCGCAGGGTCAGGTCGAGCACGCGGGGGACGGCCGGACCGGTGTCCTCTTCCTCCTTGACCGCGCGCTCGGGCAGCGGCCGCTCGCCGACCGGCATCCGGACCATGGTCCGCATCCGGTCCTGCCAGGGCGCGTCCTTGGTGAGGCTGACGAGGGGGGTGCCGAGCGGCGGGGTGATCTCCGGGTACGAGAGGGAGGCGGGCCGGCTGAAGGCCGAGCCCTCCGGACGCCGGTCCTCCGGCTCCGCCACGCCCTCCGGGACGGCGAACTCCGACGTCGGGTGCTCGTCCTCCGGCGGCGGCGGGACGGGCACCCCGAGGGGCGGCGTGAACGCGCTGCGCGCCTCGTCGCTCTGCGGTTTGCGGTCCTCGCCGGGATCCGGTGGGCCGCCGCCCCGCTGCCGATCAGCCACCACGCGCTCCTCCACGCCTCCTGCCCAGGTCAACCATGCCCGATCAGGAGTACGAGTGCCCAGTGGGGGTGGCGGGACGCGTGTGAACTCAGATGGCCTGGTGGGTGAGGCAATCCTCGCCGGTGGACGAATGAGCGGACGGGCGGGAGGGGACGGGGTGAGGCGGCGGGACGGGCGTCAGCGGCGCGCGTGCCGTCCGCGCGGGCCGCCCTGGTGCGGATCCTGCGGGTCCTGGGGGTCGTGCGGGCCGTGCGGGCCGTGCGGGTTCTGTGCGTCCTGCGGGGGCTGGGGGTACGGGGTGTATCCGAGGTCCCCCGCGGGCTGCGGCTGGAACGGGTACGGGGGCTGATGCGGCTGCTGCCCGTAGTGAGACTGCTGCGGGTACGGAGGTTGCTGCGGCTGATGCGGCTGATGCGCGGCCTGGGGGTATCCAGGTGCGTAGGGGGCGTTCTGGAGGTGCTGCTGGGGGTGCTGGGGGCTCTGCGCGGCCTGCGGCACCTGCGGCACCTGCGAAGTCGGCGCGTAGGGGTACTGACCGGCCTGCGGAGGTTGGGGATGCTGCGGAGGCTGCGGCTGCCCGTCCGGCCGCGGGTACGGGGCGCCCTGCGGCGGCTGGGCGGTCGGCGGCCGGTGCGGATCACGGACGTCGTCCGGCACCGATCCCCGCACCGGCCCCGGCTGCGGCTGCGGCGCCGCCCCCGGCCCCTGTCCCGGCTGCGGCTGGGGCGCGGGCCGCTGCTTCCCGGACTGCCGCTTCCCGGGCTGCTGCTCGGTCTGCCGCAGCGGATACGGCTGCACGTCCTGGTAGTGCGGCGGGACCTCGGTGTACTGGCGGGGCGGCTGCGGCCCGCTGGGCACCCCGCCGGCGTCCGGCGCCGGTCCTGCCTTGCGGGACTTGGAGCGGGCCCGCAGGAACTCGATCGCGACCGGCACGACCGAGATCAGCACGATCGCGACCAGCATCATCTCGATGTTGGTCCGCACGAATTCGATCTTGCCGAGCACCGCACCCAGCAGCGTCACCCCGGCGCCCCACAGGGTGCCGCCGACGATGTTGAAGATCAGGAAGGAGCGGTAGTTCATCCGGCTCACGCCGGCGATGATCGGCGTGAAGGTCCGGATGATCGGTACGAACCGGGCCAGGACCAGCGATTTCGGACCGTACTTCTCGAAGAACTCGTGCGCCTTCTCGACGTTCTCCTGTTTGAAGAGCTTGGAATCCGGCCGCCGGAAGAGGGCGGGACCCACCTTCCGCCCGAAGAGGTAGCCCGCCTGGTCGCCGAGGACCGCCGCCAGCACGACCATGGCGCACACCGCCCACAGGGGGTAGTCGTCCAGCTTGCCGGTGGTCACCAGCAGACCCGTGGTGAAGAGCAGCGAGTCGCCCGGGAGGAAGAAACCGATCAGCAGGCCGGACTCGGCGAAGACGATCGCCAACACACCGAGCAGGCCGAACTGGCCGATCAGGTAGTCCGCGTCCAGCCACTGGGGGCCGAGCGCGAGTGTGGTCACGGGGGTCACGGTGACAGGCTCCTGGGTCGAGGGCGCAGGCTCGTGCGAGGCCCGGGCACAGGCGGGGGGAGAAGGCGTGCCGCTCAACGGTAGCAACGCGACCGGTACTCCCCCGGTTCCAGGCGCCTCCGTCCGCACCCCCGCTCACCGCCCGCGCTCGCCCCTCCCGGCCCGCGCCCCCGCCGCTCTCCCGGCCACTCCCCGTGCGTCACCCGGTCGGGGCAACTGGAAGGCGCCGGGGTGCGTCCCGCTCCTCAGGCGGAAGAATTTCCGTACGGACCGAACGGACGAAGGTGGGCTGGGATGGGGATCGACGAGTTTGGCGGCGGTCAGCACGAGCAGGCGGATGTGCTCGTGGTCACGACGAACGACGTGCCCGGCTACCGGGTGGAGCGCGTCATCGGCGAGGTCTTCGGCCTCACCGTGCGGTCCCGGCACGTCGGCAGCCAGATCGGCGCCGGCCTGAAGTCGCTGATCGGCGGCGAGCTCAAAGGGCTCACCAAGACTCTCGTCCAGACCCGCAACCAGGCGATGGAGCGCCTGGTCGAGCAGGCCAGGGCCCGGGGCGCCAACGCGGTGCTGATGTTCCGCTTCGACGTCACCGAGGCGGCGGACGTCGGTACCGAGGTGTGCGCGTACGGGACGGCGGTGGTGATCGCACCGCATTCGTGACGTACCGGACGGAGGCGGGCGCGGTACGAAGCCGCTCCCGCCCCCGTTCTCTCAGGCCCCGCGGACGGCGTTGGCGAGGATCGCGTCCCTGAGGAAGACCGCCAGCCCCGGCCGGATCGCCTCGTACGCCGCCGTGAACCGCTCGTCCGCGACGTACATCTCCGCCAGCCCGGTGTGGACCTCGTAGGAGCAGGCGTAGAAGTACCGGCTGATCAACTGCCGGTGCTCCTCCGCGAGGTCCATGGCGGGCTCGGACTCCGGGGAGGCGCCCTCGGCGGCCAGGGCGGCGATCCGGGCGTTGAGGGCGTCCGTCTCGCCCTTGATGCGCAGCCAGTCCTCCTTGCCGTACGCGGCGGTCCTGCGCTGTGACTCGCGGTAGGGGTCGCCGCCGCCCCAGCGCCGTTCCGCCTCCGCCGCGTGCGCGTCGGGGTCGAAGTCCCCGAAGACCTCGAACCTCTCCTCGGGGGTCAGCCTGATGCCCATCTTCCGTGCCTCCATGGCGTGCTCCACGGCGGCGGCCATCTTCCGGAGCCGGGCGATCCGCTCGGTGAGCAGCCCGTACTGGCGCCGCAGGTGCGCCATCGGGTCGGTGCCCGGGTCGTCCAGGAGTTCCGCCACCTCGTCGAGCGGGAACCCGAGCTCCCGGTAGAACAGGATCCGCTGCAACCGGTCGAGATCGGCGTCCTCGTACCGCCGGTGCCCCGCGTGGCTGCGCCCGCTCGGCACGAGCAGCCCGATCTCGTCGTAGTGGTGCAGTGTCCGCTTGGTCACGCCGGCGACGGCGGCGACCTGTCCCACGCTGTAACTCACGTCCGCGCTCCTTCTTCCGTCCCGCTCCACGGTGCGGGGTCACGTGGCGTGACGTGCAAGTCGAGGGCGAGGTACGGGCGGAAAAACTCCTCCGCATCCCTTCCTCTCCCCCGTCCGAGCGTGGCGCGGGCCGGCGGGTGGTACGTCTCCGGCATGGCACTCCACCAGGGCGGACACGAGCGCGCGCCGCGGCGCGGCCACTCCCTCAACCCCTTCTACGGCGAGGCCGACCCCGTCGCGGACATGGTGCTGGAGCCGCCGCGCCACCGGCTGCCCGACCGGCCGATGCCCCCGCACGCCGCCTACCAGCTCGTCCACGACGAGCTGATGCTGGACGGCAACGCGCGGCTCAATCTGGCCACCTTCGTCACCACCTGGATGGAACCGCAGGCCGGGGTGCTGATGAGCGAGTGCCGGGACAAGAACATGATCGACAAGGACGAGTACCCGCGGACCGCCGAGCTGGAGCGGCGGTGCGTGGCGATGCTCGCCGACCTGTGGCACGCGCCGGACCCGACGGCCGCCGTCGGCTGTTCGACGACCGGGTCGAGCGAGGCGTGCATGCTCGCCGGGCTGGCGTTCAAGCGGCGCTGGGCGCTGCGCAACGCGGACCGCTATCCGTCGGCGGAGGCCCGGCCGAATCTGGTGATGGGGGCGAACGTCCAGGTCTGCTGGGAGAAGTTCTGCGCCTACTGGGAGGTGGAGGCGCGGCAGGTGCCGATGGAGGGGGACCGGTTCCACCTCGACCCGGAGGCGGCGGCGGCCCTCTGCGACGAGAACACCATCGGCGTCGTCACCGTGCTGGGATCCACCTTCGACGGATCGTACGAGCCGGTGGCGGAGGTCTGCGCGGCCCTGGACGCGCTGCGGGAGCGGACGGGGCTGGACGTGCCGGTGCACGTGGACGGCGCCTCCGGCGCGATGATCGCGCCGTTCCTGGACGAGGAGCTGGTCTGGGACTTCCGGCTGCCGCGCGTGGCGTCGATCAACACCTCGGGGCACAAGTACGGGCTGGTGTACCCGGGCGTGGGCTGGGCGCTGTGGCGGGACGGGGCGGCGCTGCCGGAGGAGCTGGTGTTCCGGGTGAACTACCTCGGCGGGGACATGCCCACCTTCGCGCTGAACTTCTCCCGGCCGGGCGCCCAGGTGGCCGCGCAGTACTACACGTTCCTGCGGCTGGGCCGGGACGGCTACCGCGCCGTGCAGCGCAACGCCCGGGACGTCGCCCGTTCGCTCGCCGGGCGCATCGGGGAGCTCGGCGACTTCCGGCTGCTGACGCGCGGGGACGAGCTGCCGGTGTTCGCCTTCACGACGGCCGAGGGCGTGTCGGGGTTCGACGTCTTCGACGTGTCGCGGCGGATGCGGGAGAAGGGATGGCTGGTTCCCGCCTACACCTTCCCGCCGAACCGGGAGGACCTGTCGGTGCTGCGGGTCGTGTGCCGGAACGGTTTCTCGATGGATCTGGCCGATCTGTTCCTGGGCGATCTGACGGCGCTGCTGCCGGAGTTGCGGCGGCAGCCCGCGCCGCTCGGGAGGCCGCAGGAGGCGGCCACGGCGTTCCACCACTGAGGACGGCGGGTCACCGCTGAGGGCGGCGGGTCACCGCTGAGGGCGGCGGGTCACCGCTGAGGGCGGCGGGCCCACCCCCGTTCCGGCGGTGCCGCCCGGTCCGGTGTCCCGGGTCCGGGTCGGGCGGCGTGCTCGGGCAGGGGTGGGCGAGGGCTCCGGGCGGCTGTCAGCCGGCCTGCTTCTGCTCCTCCTCGACCAGTTCGAACGCGGTTTTGCCGTCGATCGACTCGCGGATGATGTCCGCGTGGCCCGCGTGCCGGGCGACTTCCTCGATCAGGTGGACCAGCAGCCAGCGCATCGACACCCGGGAGCCCTTGGGGAACCAGGGGGCGTCCGGCAGGGCGAAGGTGTCCTCCAGCGAGGGCACGGCGCGGATGAATCGTTCCACCGCGGCGGCCGTCTCCTCCCAGCGGGCGAGGAGCGCGGGGACGGTCTCGCGCTCCTCCGGGCGCCAGCCCGCCTCGAACTGCTTCATCGCCTCGTCGAAGCTGATGTCGGGGACATCGCCGCCGGCGAGTGTCAGCCAGTTGCTCTCCGCCTGGTCGACGTGCTTGAGCAGGCCGGCCAGCGACATCTCGCTGACGCTCGGCCGGGACAGGGCCTGCTCGGCCGTCAGGCCGAGGAGCGCGCGGCGGATGCCGCCGCGCTGGGCCTCCAGGAAGGCGAGGAGGGTGCCGCGCTCGTCACTGACGTCCTTTTCCACCACATGAGTAGGCATGGTTCGCCGTTCCTTCCGTCGCTTCTCTCACTGCCTGCTGACGAAGCAACAGTAGGCCCCCAGTAGGTCAGGAAGTGACCTACTGGGGCCACCGGTTCGGGCGCGAACCGCGGCGAACACGAACGGACCGGAGGGGCCGGGCCGGAAAGGATCAGAACGGGAAGGTGCTGCGCCCATGCTGTACGGAGATCCACTTGGTGGTCGTGAAGGCGTCCACCATGGCATCGCCGTTGAGCCGTCCGAGGCCCGAGTGCTTCTCGCCGCCGAACGGCACGATCGCCTCGTCGTGCACGGTGCCGTCGTTGACGTGCATCATCCCGGTGTCCACCCGCTTGGCGAAGCGGACGCCCCGCTCGGCGTCGCCCGTGTGGACGGCGCCGCTCAGCCCGTAGGGCGTGGCGTTGGCGATCCGCAGGGCCTCCTCCTCGCCCGAGAACGGGATGATCAGCGCGACCGGCCCGAAGATCTCCTGGCGGAGGACGGGGGAGCCCTCGGGGAGGTCGGTGAGGACGCTCGGTTCCACGAGGGTGCCCACCGTCCGGCCGCGGACGAGGGCGGTCGCCCCTTCCGCGACGGTCTGGTCCACGAGGGAGGTGATCGCCTCCGCCTGACCGGAGTTGATCAGCGGGCCGATGTGCGTGGCGGGGTCGGCCGGGTCGCCGACCTTGAGGGCCTTCACTCTCGCCACGAACTTCTCGGTGAACTCGTCCACCAGGGACCGGTCCACGAGCACCCGGTTCGCGGCCATGCAGACCTGCCCCTGGTGGATGAACCGGCTGAAGACCGCCGCGTCCACCGCGTAGTCGACGTCCGCGTCGTCGAGGACCACCAGGGCGCTGTTACCGCCCAGTTCGAGCACCACCCGCTTGAAGTGACCGGCGGCGACGGTCGCCACATGCCGGCCGACCTTGTCGGAGCCGGTGAACGACAGCACCTTGGGCACCGGGTGCTCGATGAGCGCGTCCCCGATCTCCGCGATGTCCGTCACCAGCACGTTGAGCACACCGGGCGGCAGCCCCGCGTCCTCCAGCACCTTGGCGAGCAGCCCGCCGCCGCAGACGGGTGTGTTCTGGTGCGGCTTGAGCACCACCGCGTTGCCCAGCGCCAGGGCGGGCGCCACGGACTTCAGCGACAGCAGGAACGGGAAGTTGAACGGGCTGATCACCCCGACCACCCCGACCGGCACCCGGTAGAGCCGGTTCTCGCGGGTGTCGTCCGGCGAGGGCAGGATGCGGCCCTCGGGCCGCAGGGCGAGCTGGACGGCGTCCCGGAGGAACTCGCGCGCCAAGTGGAGCTCGAAGCCGGCCTTGAGCGCCGTCCCACCGCACTCGGCCATGATCACCGCGCTGAGCTCGTCCTCGTGATCGTCGATGATCCGCAGGGCGCGCTCGAAGACCAGCCGGCGGGTGTACGGGTTGGTGTCCCCCCAGGCCGCCTGGGCCCGCTCGGCCGCCCGGTACGCCTCATCGACCTCGTCCACGCCGGCCACCGTGATGGAGGCGAGCTTCTCCCCGTCGTACGGGTTGAAGTCGACGATGTCCCACGAGCCGGTACCGGGCCGCCACCGGCCGTCGATGTACTGGCACGCGAGATCCTTGAACGCGGAGGAGTACGACATGCGTCATCCCTGTCTGCCGGAGCCCGGCCGACCGGCCGGACTGGTCCAGACGTGCTGATTGGGCGTCATCGTACTGATGCGCTAGGCGAGTTGAAGCAGCCGGTGCATGAGGTCGCGCGTCCCGGACGGGGAGAGGCTGTCCGCCCGCAGCCGGCCCATCACGCGCTCGTACTGGTCGACCTCGTCCCTCTTGTCCAGGTAGAGCGCGCCCGTGAGGTGCTCCAGGTACACCACGTCCGGAAGATCCGACTCGGGGAAGCGGAGCACGGTGAACGCCCCGCTCTCCCCGGCGTGACCACCGTGCCGGAAGGGCATCACCTGGAGGGTCACGTTCGGCTGTTCGGAGAGGTCGATGAGGTGCTGGAGCTGCCCGCGCATCACGTCCGCGTCACCGTACGGGCGGTGCAGCGCGGCCTCGTCGAGGACGGCGTGGAAGTGCGGCGCCCGCTCGGAGAACAGCAGCTTCTGCCGCTCCATGCGCAGCGACACCCGGCGTTCCACCTCGGCGGCGTCGGCCTTCGGCTGGCCCCGGACCACTACGGCGTGCGCGTAGCCCTCGGTCTGGAGCAGGCCGTGCACGAACTGCACCTCGTAGATCCCGATGTGCGAGGCGGCGCCCTCCAGGCCGACGTAGGTCTGGAACCAGCTGGGCAGCACGTCGCCGTAGCTGTGCCACCAGCCGGTGACATTGGCCTCCCGGGCGAGGCCCAGCAGCGCCTCCCGTTCACTCTCCCGCGTGATGCCGTACAGGGTGAGCAGGTCCTCCACGTCCCGCGTCTTGAAGCTCACCCGGCCGAGCTCCATGCGGCTGATCTTCGACTCGGACGCGCGGATCGAGTACCCGGCCGCCTCGCGGGTGATACCCCGGGACTCGCGCAACTTCCTCAGCTGGGAGCCGAGGAGTATGCGGCGTACCACGGAACCGCTCGACTCGCTCGTGGTCATCTCGTCGACCCTTCCTTCCGGTCTGGTCCGGCCTGCCTGTCCGCCGTTCCGCTCACCCTTCCGAGGGTGACCCCCGCTGCCCCCGGCGCCGAAGTCTGCCACCCCGGGGCTCCGTTGTGTGCACACCCGGTTACGGATACCGGCCATCGGCGGGCTTCCCGCCTCCGGCGGCGTAGGAATAATTGCTCACCAATCCTCGTGTGCGCCCCCAAATCCCCCACGTGCACGTGCATCTGCCCTTGCATCCGCTCTGCGCATTGGGAACGATGGACCTCGCACACGTGCACGTCACGTCCACGATTGCAGGAGTGCCTCGGATGGGTACCGAAGGATCGACTGTGCTCTCCCCCGCCTGGCGGGGACTGCCCCGTTTCGACTCATCCGCGGTGTCGAACTCCGCTTCCTGCGCACTTCCACCGCGCTTCGAAGCCGTCCGTACCGCTCGGCGCTTCACCGGAACCACCCTGTCCCATTGGGGAGTTCAGCACATTTTCGACAGCGTGGCGCTGGTGGTCTCCGAACTGGTGACCAATTCCCTGCGCTACGCCATACCGACCGGCCGTGTCGACGGAGGGTATGAACCCCCTGTACGCCTGCATCTGATGCGGTGGACGACGCGGCTGGTATGCGCGGTACGCGATCCGAGCGAGGAGGGGCCGCTCGCGGGGGAGGCGGCCCCCGGCGACGAGCACGGGCGCGGACTGCTGCTGGTGGAGTCGTTCAGCGACGCCTGGGGCTGGCACCCCCTGGCGGGCGCGCTCCACGGCAAGGTCGTCTGGGCGCTGTTCCGGCTGCCGCGCGAATAGCCGCATTTCGCGGTCACTCGCCCACCAGGTAGTCGAATTCACCGTCCTTGACGCCCAAGAGCATGGCCTCGATCTCCGCGGGGGTGTAGATGAGAGCGGGGCCATCCGGGTGGCGGGAGTTGCGAACGGCGACCCCGCCACCCGGCAACTTGGCGAACTCCACACAGGAGCCCTGTGAGTTGGAGTGCCGGCTCTTCCGCCAGACGGCTCCGTCGATGCCCGATGCAACCATGCCGTTGTAGACGTGTGGCACTGGAGTCTCCCGGATCGCCGCAGGGGGCATCCCCATTCGTCTACGGGGATGGCAACTTCTTCGGATCATAGCCGCGGTTCACATTCCCCGGCACGAGCAGATGCACGTGCACTGAGGGTGGCGCCGCCACTACGACGCGGCGCCGATTTCCCACACCCATTTCCGCTTGCCCGGGACAATTGCCGCTGTCGCGGCGGTCATTGACGCAAATCCTCCGCATAGCACGCGGAAGGCCGGGAGACGGTACCGCGTCCGGTCACCGCCTTTACGGCACTTCGCCCCCGGGACGTCCTTTTGCGGCGCCGCCCGCCCCTCCCGTATCGCGAACGCACTCCGGTCCCTTCCCGGTCGCATTCACGGGACCGCGGCGGAAGCCTTTCGGAACGGGCCGGAGCGGCCGGGCCGTGAAAGCGGGTGGAGGCGTACGGAGAGCGGGCGCCGTAGGCCGGAGCGCGCCGCGCGGCCCGTCGTCGCGGGGGTGCGCACCGGGGCGGACGGGCGTCACCGGTCGGCGTCGCGCCGGATGTAGTCGATCAGCCGGGCGTAACCGTCGGCGCCGTGACCGTCCGCCACCGCGCGTCCGGCCAGCCCGAGGAACGTCTCCGGAAGGCCGGATTCCACCCCTCGCAGCTCGCCCGCGTGCGCCAACAGCCCCATCAGCATCAGGTGCAGGTCCAGGGGGAACTCCCCGTCCCGGTACTCCCCCGCGTCGATCCGCCGGGCGTACTCGTCCATCAGCCGCCCGGCGGTCGTCATCCAGCGGCTCGCGACCGCCGTGTAGGCCGTCGCCGACACCCCGCCGCCCGGCCCGTCCGCGCCGACGAGCGCGACGCCCTGCAGCCAGCCGGTCAGCGTGGCCCACAACTGGCCCAGCAGCGCGACGTCGTGGACGGCGGGGAGGGCCGGGTCGTCCCCCAGATACACGGGGTCGCCGAGGGCGGCCAGGACGTCGCGGTGCGCGTCGAAGACGATCCGCGGGCCACCGTAGAGGTGGAGGGTGTCCGGCCGGCCGACGCCGGACGGCGTCGCCAGGACCGCGCCGTCGAGGTAACGGACGCCCCGCTTCCCGGCCCGGTCGGCGGCCTCCCGGGCATGCACCGGCGAGCCGGAGGTGAGGTTGACCACCGTCCGCCCGGCGAGCTCCTCGGCACACGGCGACAGGACCTCGCGCACGACGTCGTACGTCTTCAGGCAGACGACGACGAGCGGGCTCGCGCCGACGGCCGCCCCCGGCGAGGCGGCCTCCGCCGCGCCCCTCGCGACGAGCGGCAGCGCCTTGCCGCGCGTACGGTTCCAGACCGTCGTCGAGCGCCCGGCGGCCAGGAACGCGCCGGCCAGCGCGGCGCCCATCGCCCCCAGACCGACCACGCTCACCTCGGTGTCCATGACCCGCCCCCCGTCCCCGGACGCCCACCCGCGCGTCCGCCGTGGTGCCCGATTGTCGAAGGCGGGGCTTGCGCCCGCAATGGCGCGTCCCGGCCATTTGTCCGGTTCGCGCCGCAGTGGACGCGGCGAGGATCGTGGGTACTATGTGAAAATGGTTTTCAACAGTGGTGGGAGTGCCGCGCCGCGGGACCGTTCCCTGATCCGTGACCTGGCGGTGGTCCGCTGCCTGTGCCGGCGCGCCCTTCTGAAGGCCGTCACCTACGACGGGAGGAGCAGCAGCTCGTCCGCGTAGCACCAGGCCCAGTCCTCACCCGGCTCGATGGAGCGGGCGAGGTCGTGACCGGGCGTGCCGTGCGCGTGGGCGCTCGCGTGCCGGTGCGGCGAGCTGTCGCAGCAGCCCACATGGCCGCAGACCAGGCACTCCCGCAGGTGCACCCAGGTACTCCCGATGCGCAGGCACTCCTCGCAGCCTTCGGTGGTGCTCGGCGTCACCGGGCGGACCTGGTCCAGGTGGCCACAGGCGCGGTCGGCGGGGCGGCCCTCGACGTCGGCGGCGACCTGCCACGCCGCCGGCCGGCGCCCCGCGCCCGGTCCGGGTTCCTTCTTCGATGCGCTCATGCTCCGAGCGTAGGCCGGAGGAGGACCGGGCGCGCGTCGGCCGGAGGCCGGCCTGATGACGGCGAATCCGCAGGTCAACGGCGTTGTCAGACCCCCCTGGCAGACTTCTTCGCACCGGGTCCGCGGAGGTGGGTGACGGGGGTGTTCACCTCCGCGTGCCCCGGTGCGCCCGCCCGCCGGTGCCTGCCCTCCTCGGGTTCCTCCGAGTGGCGCAGTCCGGCGGGCGGGGCGTCCCGCCGCACCGCACGATGACCGCAAGGGCCGCCGTTCGGCGGTCCCGCGCCACCGCACCGCCGCCGGGGAGATGAACCCGTGATGACCCTCAGCCTCGCCCAGCTGAGCCGCTGCACCATCGCCTTCGACCTCGGCGCGTCCCGCACACGCGTCTACGCCCGTGACACCGGCCTCATCGTCGACGAACCGAGCATCGCCGCGGTCAACACCAGGACGGGCTCGCTCATCGCCGTCGGCGCCCTCGCCGAGGGCATGGCGGGCCGGACGCCGGCCCACATCCGCGTCGTCCGCCCGGTCTCCGGGGGCACGGTCGTCGACATCGACATGGCCCAGCGCATGCTCCGCCACCTGATCGGCGACAAGGTGCGCCGCGCCTGGCGGCGCAAGCCGCTGCTGCGGGCCGCGGTCTGCCTGCCGCACGACGCCGAGCCGATCGCCCAGCGCGCCGCGGTGGAAACGCTGACCGGGCTGGGCGCCCGCCGGGTCGAGCTGGTGGACACGCTCGTCGCGGCCGCCGTCGGCTGCGGACTTCCGGTCGAGCTGCCCGAGGCGACGATGATCATCGTCTGCGGGGCGGCCTCCACCCAGGTGGCCGTGCTCTCCCTGGGTGCGATCGTGGCGGCCGAGAAGGTGCAGGTCGGCGGGGACGCCATCGACTACGCGATCGTCCAGCACCTGCGCGGGGAACACCAGTTGATGCTCCCCACCCAGGGCCTGTACCCGCTGCACATGGCCCTTCGCGCGGACCGGATGGGCGGCGGCACCGAGACCGAGGTCCGCGGCCGTGACGTGGCGACGGGCCTCTCCCGGACCGTCCTGGTGAGCACCGCGCATGTGCGGGAGGCCGTCCGTACCCCGCTCACGGTCGTCCTGGACGCCATAGGGCGCGTGCTGCGGGACTGCCCGCCGGACTTGGTGGCCGACCTGGGGACGCGCGGCGTGATGCTCGCCGGCGGCAGCGCGCTGATGCCGGGGCTGGACACGATGATCGAGGAGGCGACGGGGATGACCGTGCACATCGCGGCCAACCCGGACCACTGCTCGGTGCTGGGGCTGGGGGCGATGATGGAGGGGAAGGTCAAACCGATGGTGCTGGACCCGCTGGCGGCCGGCTGACGGTTGGTGACGGCTCGTCGATACGAGACGAGACGAGCCGCGGCGGCGGGGGCGGGGCGGGGGCCTTGGGCGATCGTCACCCCTGCCTCTGTGGGGATGCCCCTGTCGGACCGCCCCTGGGGGAACTTCTACGCGTTCCGGGCAGTTCTGCCAGTGCTACCCCCGTTTTCACAAGGAGATATACGCACAATGGCGCTCTGGGACCGGCTCAAGGAATCGGCCACGACGATGCAGGGCCAGCTGGTCGCGAAGAAGAACGACCTCAAGAGCGGCGCCTTCCGCGACGCGAGCATGGCGATGTGCGCCCTGGTGGCGGCGGCCGACGGCTCGGTGGACGCTTCGGAGCGGCAGCGGGTCGCCTCGCTGATCGCCACCAACGAGGTGCTGCAGAACTTCCCGGCGGACGACCTGCACGCGAAGTTCACGGACTACTGCCAGAAGCTGGCCGTCGACTTCGATTTCGGCAAGGTCAGCCTCCTCCAGACCATCGGCAAGGTCCAGAAGAAGCCCACCGAGGCGCGTGCCGTCATCCAGATCGGCATCGTCATCGGCGGCGCGGACGGTGACTTCGACAAGGAGGAGCAGGCCGTCGTGCGGGAGGCGTGCTTCGCGCTGGGTATCGCGCCCGCCGAGTTCGACCTGTAGGCGTTCCGCCGACAGGCCCTGATCTGACGGGACTTCGGGCGCTCAGGCAGCGAGGAGCGCGGGCCACCGAGAGGGAAGGTGACCCGCGCTCCCGCGTCCGCTCAGGCCGGCGCTGTCACGGAAGAGTTCCGGTCGGCGGACGTCTTCCGGGTGCGGTGGCCGTTGCCGGCGACCGCGCCCGACCATGTGCCCAGGGCGATCTCGGCGGTGATGCCGGGCCCGAAGCCGGCGATCACCCCGCGGGCCGCGTGCTCGGCGCCGCCGTCCTGGAACAGCCGCTCCAGCGCGTCGAAGACCACCGCGCTGGCGATGTTGCCCCGCTCCACGAGCGTCTGCCGGCTGTAGCGGAACATCGACTGCTCCAGCCGCAGATACTTGCCGAGGTCGTCGAGGATGCGCGGACCGCCCGCGTGCACGATGTAGAAGTCCAGGTCGGAGACGTCCCACTCGTGCGGCTCGGCCATCTCCCGCATCGCCGGCGCCAGCATCGCCATCGTGCCGGGCACCCGTTTGTCCAGGATGAAGTGGAACCCGGTGTCCTTCACCCCGTAAGAGATCCACTCCTCGGTGTCGGGCACCAGATGCGACCCGTTGCGTTCCAGCTTCACTCCCGTACCGCCGTCCCCGCGCACCACGGCGCAGGCGATGGCGTCGCCGAACAGGCCGTTGGAGAGCAGGTTGCCGACGCCCAGGTCGGTGGGCTGGTAGAGCAGGGAGCAGAACTCACAGGCCACGATGAGCACATTGGCCCCGGGATAGGCGCTGCAGAAGTCGTGGGAGCGGTTGATCGCCGCCCCTCCCGCCGCACAACCGAGCTGGGCGATGGGGAGTTGACGGGTCTCGTTGCGGAAACCCATGGTGTTGATGAGCCAGGCGGTCATCGAGGGCATCATGAAGCCCGTACAGGACACGTACACGATCATGTCGATGTCCTGGACGGTCAGTTCCGCGTGCTCCAGCGCCCGGTTCACCACGTCGGGCACCCGGGCCTTGGCCTCCGCCTCGTAGAGGTTGTTCCGGGCGGTGAAGCCGGGATGCTTGAGGGTGGCCTCGATCGGCTGCACCAGGTGCCGGGTCTGGACCCCGGTGTTGCCGATGAGGCGCAGCGCCAGCTCCAGCTGCGGATGGTCCGCGTGCAGGGTGCGCGCCAGTTCCAGGGTCTCTTCCCTGGTGATGATGTGCTCGGGAACGGCGATGGCCGGTCTGCACAGAGTCGCCATGGTCGGCCTCCTCACCAGGCGACCGGCAGGGTGAGCGGGTAACGCCAGATCGACACGGTGTTCCACTGCACCTCCTCCGCCGGTACGGCCAAGCGCAGTTCGGGGAAACGGTTGATGAGCGTGCCGATGGCGATCTGGAGCTCCATCCGGGCCAGGTGGGCTCCGAGGCAGTGGTGCGAGCCGTGGCCGAAGGTCATGTGCGGCGCCGGGTCGTCCCGGTCGAAGTCGAGCTCGTCCGCCCGTTCGTAGACCGATCCGTCGCGGTTGGCGCACAGGTACGAGACGTGGACGACATCCCCGGCCGGGATCGTCACACCGTTGAACGTGACGTCCTCCAGCGCCACCCTGGGGATGCCGACGCCCTGCCGGAACGGGATGTACCGCAGCAGCTCCTCCAGGGCCCGCGGGAGGATCTCGGGCCGCTCGCGCAGCTGGGCCAGGTGCTTCGGGTGGGTCAGCAGCGTGTAGATGATGTTGCAGATCTCGTAGGTGCTGGTGTCGTGTCCGGTGACGAGCAGGAGCATGCCCATGACGGCGAGCTCCTTCTCGTCCAGCATCTCGTCGCCCACACGCGCCGTGGCGAGGGAGCTCAGCAGGTCGTTGCCGGGGTTGCGGCGCCGCTCGGACGTCAGCCCGGCGAAGTACCGGCGGAGGCCGGCCTTGGCCTCGGCCGCCGCTTCCTTGTCCGCGGGCTTCATGGACATCATGGCCATGGCCCAGGCGCGCAGCTGCGGCCGGTCCTCCATGGGGACCGCCAGCAGCTCGCAGATGGTCATCAGCGGCAGCTTGCCCGCCAGGTGGTGGGCCACGTCGGCGGGTGACCCCTCGTCCTCCATGGCGTCCAGCAGCTTGTCGACGAGCTGCTGCGTCTTCGGCCGCAACTCCTCCACCTGCTTGTTGCTGAACCCGGTGGTCACCAGGCGGCGGAGCCTGCTCAGCGCCGGCGGGTCCATGAGGTTGATCGCCTCCGACTGGGCGATCGGCGCCGGTGTGATGCGCGGAAAGTCCTTCCCGATCAGCGCGGCCCGGCTGAAGCGTCGGTCCTGGGTGACCGTACGCACGTCCTCGTAGCGCGTCACCAGCCAGCACTCGCCCTCGCCGTACGGCATGCGGACCTTGGCGACCGGGGCCTCGGTGCGCATCCGCTCCATGAACGGGTCAGGTTCCAGCGCTTCATCGTGACGGAAGGGACACGTCCGTTCGGATTCCTCAGTGGTCATGCGAAGCACTCCCCATACCCAAGGGCACGGCCTTGGTGGCGCGCCGATATCTACAGACCGATTCCGCAGGGGCAAGCACGCCACACCTATACCCGGATGATTCACTCAATTTGTGGACTTACCCGTGTAAATGAAACAGGTCTCTGTCGAACACACCAGAGGTGTTCACCCAAGTAGGTGAACCCTGTCGGGAGCGTCCCGGGGGTATGCCGGGGGCGCACGGAGCGGTACGACGCGCCCCGTACTGGGCGGGGTGCGCGGCTCGCTCGGGGCATGGGGAGAGCGGGGTCGCCGGAGCGGTGTGTCTCCGTCTGTGTCTGCGTCTGCGTCTGGGAGGACGCCGTCGGGGTCCGGTCACCTGAGCCGGCAGGAGCCGCGGACGGAACTCGGCGCGAACCACACCAATCCGTCGTAGCTGGTGAGGGCCTTGGTGCCGGTGGTGGAAGCGCCGGTGTGAGTGGGTGATGGCAGACGGGGACCTGGCCGGTGGCGGGGGCTGTTTCCGGGCACTTGGGGCGGCGGCGTTCCGCGGGTCCAGCGTGCGCGAAGCGGCCGGGCGGGAAGGTGGCGACGGCCTGACGTCAGGGCGCGGCGACGCGGAGCCGTGTCCGTGCCGACGGGAAAAGGCCGAGCGGCAGGCAAAGCGACGGCCGGAAAAACGATCCGCTTACCGCCCGCTTTCTCTTCCGGCCGGAAGAAGTGTTTTCCTTTCCGGCCGGAAGCCCGTGCCCGTCGCGGCGGGGACCGCCGTGGAACGGACGGCATGGTGACCGCGTCACGGCATGATGCTCAGACCGTGAGCCCCCGGACCGGCTTGTGAGTGTGGCGCTCGATATCCGTGGCGGCCGTGTTCAGCAACTGGTGGGACAACGACGACATGGCGCGGGCCACGGCGAGCTCGTCACCGATTTCCGGGACGTTCCGGTCGGCGGGATTGCAGCGCGCCACGCCCTCCCCGACCATCGTCCCGGCGGCGGCTCCGCTCAGTCGCGCCTCCGCGTTCACGGTCTCGGCGTTCTCCTTGATGCTGATCTGTACGTTCCAGCTCTTCATGCCGGTCATGGCAACACCCTCTTCCAGCCCTTCAGCATGAACACATCCGGAAAACACCCCCGATCACCATCGTCACACCACGGCTGACCGGTTGCACGCGGGCAGCGGGCCGGGCTCGTCCGCCGTCCACGTCACTCCACCCGCGGGCCACCGCCGCCTGTCCCCGGGCGGCGGAAAGGGATCACCGTCCCCGAGCTCCGGGCGGTCCTCTCGCGGGGAGCCCCCGCGTCGGGCCGTGGCCGCCGCGGGCTCGCCCGGCGTACCGGCCCCTGGCGGGCGCGGGCGGCCCCTCGGACGGGCACGGACGCGACCCCGCCGCGCAGGGCCACGAGGCCACCGCGGTCGAGGCCAGCTCGGCTCCGGCCGAGGTCCGGGTCGGGGTGGGGGCTGGGGC
>NZ_JBPQTX010000003.1:0-76539 GCF_051386555.1 Streptomyces sp. URMC 126 | reverse complement strand
GGCGGCTTGGGCGGCTTGGGCGGGGCGGCGGGGGTTCGGGTGTCCTCGGGTGGTTCGGGGTGGCCGCCGGGGCGCTGCGCGCCGTCGCCGTCGCCCGGGCGCGCTCCGGTGCCTTCGTCGGCTCCTTGGTGAGCCGATGTGTGACGCCGGGAGTCGTTCCGCTCGGACCGGTCGGCCCGGTCCCGGCCGGATCCGGACAGCTCGGCGTCCACAGGGGCGGAGCCCGCGCCCGTCGCGCCGCCTCGGCCGCCCGGCGCGCCGCCCGTGCCACCGCGACCGCGCCGGGCGCCCCGCCCGGAAGCGGGCTCCGGTGCCTCGGCGGTGTCCTCGACGGCGGTAGCGGGCCGGGCCCGGCGCCGGGCGCCCGCGCGGCGAGCGCCGCGTATGGCCGTGGTGGCGTCGGGGCGCCGGGAGCGGGCCGAATCGTCCGTCTCGGACGGCGGGTACGGAGGGGAGGCCGGCGCTTGCCGGTCCCGGTGGTCCGGCGCGGGCGGGCCGCCGGCCGCCGGGGGCCTGCCGGGCGGGGTGAACCAGCCCCAGTCGGCTCGCCTGCCGTGGGTGCCGCCTTCGGGCGACGGGCGGCTCGGAGCGTCCATTCGTCTCTCGCCTCGACCATCTCTCGTCGGTCCGCGCACCCCGGCCGAGCCGGCGGTGCCCGTGATCCCCTGGGGATGATGGGGTGTTCGGTGCCGGGTAGCCTGCCAGCCCGCGCCGCCGCCGCGGCCGATTCGCCGAACTCCACCCGGTGGGCGGTCGATTGCGGTTATGGTTCCCGGTTCGAACGGACGGATGGATGGGCTACGCACGGGCGGGCCGCCGGCCCCTCCCGCGCGCTCCCGCGCTCGCCCCGTTCCTAGGCCCGACCGCCCCCGACCAGCGCGTAAGCCTCCCTGAGATCAAGGCCGTCGTACGCGTGCGAGGCGACCTCGCGGACATGGTGATCGGCGTTCACGGCGACGGACACGGGGACGGCGGCGAAGAGCCGGGCGTCGGACATCGAGTCGCCGTACGCGACGCAGTCGGCGCGCGTGAGCCCGTACGCGGCGCAGAGCCCGTCCGCGATCCGCACCTTCGCGTCGGCGTTCAGGATCCCCGCCGGGTCCACCGGCTCGCGGAACGGTACGGCGGGCCACCGCGATCCGTGGGCGGCGTGGGCGCCCCAGCCGGTCAGGCGTTCCACGAAGAACTGGGGGGACAGCGAGATGACCGCGCAGCGCTCGCCCCGGGCCGCGATGTCCGCCCACACGTCCTTGATCCCGGCCAGCCACGGCGCGTTCTCGAAGGCGGCGGTCACCACGGCGTCCGTCAGCGCCTCGCCCCACAGCGCGCAGGCGGCCGTCGCGAAGCCCACCGGGTCGATCAGTCCGGCGGCGAAGTCCCGTTCCAGGGCGTCGATCTCGCGCTCGCAGCCGAGCTGCCGGGATATCTCGACCGCCGCCGCCGAACCGTGCAGGAGGGTGCCGTCGAGGTCGAACAAGTGCAGTCTGCTCATGCCGGGAAGCGTAGGCGCGGGCGGGGCCGCCCTCCGAGGGGATTTCCCCGGAGGACGGCCCCGCCCGCGTCCGTCGTCGAGTCGGCCGCCCGGGTCCGTCAGCGCCCCGCGACGGCGGCCGGCCGCCCGCCGGAGGCGTCCGCTCCGGTGTCTCCGGCGGAAGCTCCGGTGTCTCCGGCGGAAGAAGCCGCCGAAGCGTCCGCCGACCGCGCGGCGACCAGGCCGCCCCGCCCGGCACCGGCGGAGGCACGGCCGGCGTCCGTCCGCCGCTCCAGGCCGGCGGAGACGAGGGCCAGGACGAGGGCCCCGGCGGTCATCGCCGCGCCGGCCCAGGTGGGCGTCGTGTAGCCGAAGCCGGCCGAGATGACCAGCCCGCCGAGCCAGGCGGCGATGGCGTTGCCCAGGTTGAAGGCGCCGATGTTGCCGGCGGAGGCCAGGGTCGGGGCCGCGGCGGCCTGGTCGAGCACCCGCTTCTGCAGCGGCGGGACGGTCGCGAAGCCGAAACCGCCGATCAGGGGCAGGGCGATGGCCGTGGTCACCTTGTTCTCCGCGGCCAGCGGCAGCAGCGCGAGGGCGAGGGTCAGCCCGCCGAGCGCGGTGAAGAGCATGGGCATCAGGGCGCGGTCGGCGAACCGGCCGCCGATGAGGTTGCCGCCGAACATGCCGACGCCGAAGAGGACCAGGAGCCAGGTCACCGACGAGGGCGCGTACCCGGCGACGTCCGTGAGCACCGGCGCCATGTAGGTGCTGAGGGTGAAGACGCCGCCGAAGCCGAGGACGGTCATGGCCATCGCGAGCAGCACCTGCGGGTTGCGGAAGGCCGCGAGCTCCCCGGAGACCGGGATCCGCTCAGGGTGCGGGAGCCGCGGGACGAGGGTGGCGATGCCCAGCATGGCGAGCAGCCCGAGGCCGGCGATGACGGCGAAGGTGACGCGCCAGCCCGCGCTCTGGCCCAGCAGGGTGCCGAACGGGACGCCGACGATGTTGGAGACCGTCAGCCCCGAGAACATCATCGAGATGGCGCCCGCCTTCTTCTGCGGGGCGACCAGCCCCGCCGCCACGATCGCGCCGATGCCGAAGAACGCGCCGTGCGCGAGGGAGGCGACGATCCGGCCGGCGAGCATCACGCCGAACACCGGGGCCACGGCGGACAGCGCGTTGCCCACGGTGAACAGGCCCATCAGGGAGATCAGCATCTTCTTGCGGGAGACGCGGCTCCCGACGATCGCGAGAATCGGGGCGCCCAGGACGACGCCGAGCGCGTAGCCGGTGGTCAGCCAGCCGGCGGTGGGAACGGAGACGTGGAATTCCTCCGCCACCTCGGGGAGCAGGCCCGAGGTCACGAATTCGGTGGTGCCGATACCGAAGGCGCCTATGGCGAGCGCCAGCAGGGCGAGGGGCATGAGGGGTCCTTGGGTCGGGGGTCTTCCGGTGGGGCCGCGTGCGGTGGTGGCGTCCGGGTTTCCCCGCCCGGCGCACACCCGTGTTCTCGGCCGAGCCGCACATCCCGTACCCGGGCTTCATGCACGCAGCTCTAACCGGCGTCCACAATAGTTGCAGACGCGGGATACGTGCAAGCGCGGGCTATTGCATCCGGGAGATATCCTGGTGACGGCGGCCCCGGAGACCGCCCCGAGACCCCTACGCCCGTACGCCCTACGCCCCACGACCCCGCGCCCGTGGACTCGCGGCCCGCATCCGCACCGCGCCGCCGGACGACCGACGCCGACGACACGCGCCGGACCGCGAGCGCCGAGCGCCGGACCGCGGACGACGGGCGGCGGGTGACAGACGACCGATCGAAGGAGGGCCCCATGACCCGCACCCTGGACCCCGCGCTGGCCGGCCTGGCACAGGGCTGGTGTGCGCTCTCCGCGCTGCACGGCCGGATCGAAGCGCACATCGAGCGTGCGCTCCAGGCCGCGCACGGTCTGAGCGTCCGCGAGTTCTCCGTCATGGACGTGCTCAGCCGGCAGCACAACGGCGAGGGCGGCCATCTGCGCATGAACGAGGTGGCCGACGCGGTGGTGCTGAGCCAGAGCGCCACGACACGCCTGGTCAACCGGCTGGAGGACCGCGGCCTGCTGACCCGCTACCTGTGCCTCACCGACCGGCGCGGCATCTACACCGACGTCACCGAGGCGGGGCTCGCCCTGCTGGCCGAGGCACGTCCGACCAATGACGCGGCCCTGCGCGAGGCGCTCCGGGAAGCCGCCGCACGGCCCGAACTCGCCCCGCTGGTCGCCGCCGTGGAATCTCTCGCTCCGGCCTCGTGACGGCGCCGGACCGCGCATAGGGTCGCGATCATGAGCGACATCGAGTTCCGGCGCGCGACCGCCGACGACATCCCCGCCATCGTGGCCATGCTGGCCGACGACCCGCTCGGCTCCCGCCGGGAGTCCCCCGACGACCTGGCCCCCTACCTGGAGGCGTTCCGCGCGCTGGACGCCGACCCCAACCAGCACCTGACCGTCGCCGTCCGCGACGGCCGCACCATAGGCAGCCTCCAGCTCACCGTCATCCCCGGCCTCTCCCGGCGCGGCGCCAAGCGCGCGCTCGTGGAGGCGGTCCGCGTCCACGCCGACGAACGCGGGAACGGCATCGGCGGCCGGTTCATGCGGTGGGCCATCGAGGAGGCCCGCCGCCAAGGGTGCGTACTGCTCCAGCTCACCTCGGACGCGACCCGGGTGGAAGCGCACCGCTTCTACGAGCGGCTGGGCTTCGAGGCGTCGCACCTCGGCTTCAAGTACCACCTCTAGGGCGCTCGCGACCGCCACGACGCCCCGGGGCCTCTCGCTACCGGGAGCTTCGCTCGCGCAGGCGGTCGCGGTGCGCCTTCTGGCGGCACGCCCCGCCGCAGTACCGGGCAGGCCGACCGGTGCGGGCGGCGGGCAGCTTGGCCCCGCACACCGGACAACCGGTTTCGTTACGCCGGACCGGGGCTCTGGGGGGAAGTTTCGTCACGTTCCGGCCGGGCCGCAGGGCGTCGCACACCAGGGCCGTCATCCGCCCGGGCTCCTCGTGCGCGCCCCGCCGCTGCTCCATCGACAGGCAGCCGAGCAGGAGGGCCAGGACGTCGTCCAGAGTGACGTCCCGCCGTACGGCACCGGCCAGTTGGGCCCGGGTCAGCAGCACGTCCAGGGCCTCTCGGAAGTCCCGCTCCACCCCCGGCGACGGGTCGAACCGGCCCTCCGCGCTCGCCTCCAGGGCGTCGCACAGGCCCTTGTTCCGCGCCGACAGGCGGACCACCGACGCGAGGTAGCGGAAGAACACCGGCCCGGGTTCGGCGGCATCCGCCAACTCCCTTGCGGTGTCCGTGAACAACCGCACCCGGTCCACCACCGTCGCCCTGAACAGGGCTTCCTTGGACGGGAAATGCCGGTACACGGTTCCCGCGCCGACCCCGGCCCGGCGCGCGATCTCGCCCAGCGGCACGCCCAACCCGGCCTCCTCGAAAGCCGATCGGGCGGCTTGGAGGACGAGCTGACGGTTGCGGCGCGCGTCCGCCCGGAGCGGAGCGGTCCGGGCGGAGGAGGGCTCCGGAACGGGATTCCGCGACATGCCGACGGGCCTCACAGAAGAGCGGGGAGAAAACGGGACATGGATTCCGATTCTAACCCGGGGGCCGAGGTGGGTGCGTGGCAAAATCAACGGGTGCAGATCGGGTTGCTGGGACCGTTCGAGATACGCACGGACGACGGGGGCCTGACCGACGTGCCGGGCGCGCGGCTGCGCGCGCTGCTGGCCGCCCTCGCGCTCCGGCCGGGCCGGGTGGTCCCGAAGGCCGCGCTCATCGACTGGATCTGGGGGGACCACCCGCCCGCCGACGCGTCCAACGCCTTGCAGCGGCTGGTCTCCCGGCTGCGGAAGGCGCTGCCGGACGGGCTGGTGGAGGGCCGGCCGGACGGCTACCGGCTGGCCGTGGAGCCCGACGCCGTGGACGCCGTGCGGTTCGAACGCCTCGTCGGCGCGGCACGGTCCCGTACCGAGGACGGCCCCCTCCGGGCGCGGCTGCTGCGCGAGGCCCTCGGCCTGTGGCGCGGCGCGGCCCTCCAGGACGTCGCGCTGCGGGACAGCGCCGCGTTCGACGCCGCCGTCGGGCGGCTGGAGACGTTGCGCCTGACCGCCACGGAGGACCGGCTCGACGCGGAGATCGCCCTCGGGCACGGCGCGGAAGCGGTCCCGGAGCTCACCGACCTGGTGGCGGCCCACCCCCTGCGGGAACGTTTCGTCGCCGCGCTGATGCGGGCCCTCGTCGCGGCCGGCCGCGACAGCGAGGCGCTGCTGGTGTACGAGCGCGCGAGGCAGGCCCTGGCCGACGCGCTGGGCGCCGATCCGTCGCCCGAGCTGTCGGCGCTGCACGTCGCGCTGCTGCGCGGCGGGACGGACCGGCCGACGCGGGCCCCGAAGACCAACCTGCGCGCCGAGCTCACCACCTTCGTCGGCCGGGAACCCGACGTCGCCGCCGTCCGTGACCTCGCGGCGGCCCACCGGCTCACCACCGTCATCGGTCCGGGCGGCTCGGGGAAGACGCGGCTCGCCACGGAGACCGCGCGCACGCTGCTCGACAGGCTGCCGGACGGCGCCTGGCTGGTGGAGCTCGCCCCCGTCGGCGCGGACGGCGGTGTGGCGGACGTGGCGCAGGCGACGCTCGCCGCCCTCGGCCTCCGGGACACCCTGCTCGGCGGCGCCCCCGACGCGGAGCCCGCGGACCGGCTGGCCGCCGCGCTCCGCGACCGGGAGGCGCTGCTGGTCCTGGACAACTGCGAGCACGTGATCGAGGCGGCGGCCGTCCTCGCCCACCGGCTGCTCGGCGAGTGCCGGCGGCTGCGGATCCTGGCGACGAGCCGGGAACCGCTCGGCATCACCGGCGAGGCGCTGTGGCAGGCCGAGCCGCTGGCCCTGCCGGAGGAGGACGCGGATCCGGACCGGATCGCGGCCTCGCCCGCCGTCCGCCTGCTGCGGGACCGGGCCGGGGCCGTCCGCCGTGACCTCGCGGACGACGGCCGGACGCTGGCGACGATGGCGCGGGTCTGCCGGGCGCTGGACGGGATGCCGCTGGCGATCGAACTGGCCGCGGCCCGGCTGCGCACCCTGTCCGTCGACCAGCTCGCGGCGCGGCTCGACGACCGGTTCCGCCTGCTGACCGGCGGCAGCCGCACCGCCCTGCCCCGGCACCGGACGCTGCGCGCGGTCGTCGACTGGAGCTGGGAACTGCTCACCGACGCCGAACGGACGGTCCTGCGCAGGCTCTCGGTGTTCGCGGGCGGGGCGACCCTGGAAGCGGCGGAACGCGTCTGCGCGGACCCCGCGGCGGACGCCGCCGGTACCGTCCGCCGCGACGAGGTGCTCGAACTGCTCACCGCGCTCACCGAGAAGTCGCTCCTCCGCGCGGACGGCGAGGGCGCTCCCCGCTACCGCATGCTCGGCACGATCAAGGAGTACGCCGGACAGCGGCTCGCCGAGGCGGACGAGGCGGAGCGCACCCGCCGCGCCCACCTGGCGTACTACACCGAGCTCACCGAGACCGCGGACCCGCACCTGCGCCGTGCGGAGCAACTGGAGTGGCTGGCCGTACTGGAGGCCGAGCGCGACGACATCGGCGCGGCGATGCGCGGCGCCCTCGCGGCGGGCGAGGCCGAGGCGGCGATGCGGCTCGCGGTGGGCGCGGGCTGGTACTGGTGGCTCGGCGGGCACCGGGCCGAGGGCATCGAGCTGGTCACCGCGGCCGCCAGGATGCCCGGCGAGGTGAGCGACGGGATCAGGGCCCTGGCCTACGCGCTGGTCGTGCTGTTCCTGGGCGGCGGGCGGGGAGACGAGCGCGATGTGGAGAAGTGGATCCGCGAGGCGTACCGGCTCGCCGGGCGGGGCGGGGACCGCAGCCCGATGCTGGGGTTCATAGCCCCCTTGGAACTGATGCTGCGGGAACCCTCCGCGTCCCTGTCCGCGTTCGAGACGCTGCTCGACGACGAGGACCCATGGGTGCGCGCGATGGGCCGGTGGCACCTGGGCAAGACGCGGGTCATGCTCGGCCGGGGCGATCGGGAGGCGGACGCGTACCTGGAGGAGGCGGTCGCCGAGTTCCGGGCGCTGGGCGAGCGGTACGGCATCGCCATCTCCCTCACCATGCTCGCGGACCGGATCACCGTGCGCGGCGATTTCGCGACCGCGTGCGCGCACTACGAGCGGGCGGCCGAGGCCGTCACCGCGATCGGCGCCGTCGAGGACGTCATCCTGATGCGGACGCGGCAGGCGCGGCTGTACCGGCTGCTCGGCGACGAGGACGCCGCCGCGGCCGCCCTCGCCGAGGCGGAGCGGTGCGCGGAACGGGTCGCCTGGCCGGACGCGCTGATCGACCTGGCCCTGGCGAAGGCCGAGTTCGCCCGCTGGGACGGGGACGCCGAGGAGGCGCGCCGACAGCTCGGTATCGCCACGGCCGTCTGGGGCGACGGCACGGGACAGGCGAACCTCCGCGTGACGCGCCACGATCTGCTCGGCTACCTCGCCGAGGACCCGGAGGAGTCCCGGGCGCACCGCGCGGCGGCCTGCGCGGCCGCCGCCGAGACGGGGTACCCGCTGACGATCGCCCACGTGCTCGTCGGCGTCGCGGACCTGGCACTGCGCCGCGGCGCGTACGAGCAGGCGGCGCGGCTGCTCGCGGCGAGCACCCGGATACGCGGCCTGCCGGACCGCTCCCATCCGGACGCGCTCCGGATCGAACGGGAGGTGCGGGAGCGCCTCGGCGACGCGGGGTTCGCCGAGGCGGTCGGGGAGACCGGGGAGGCAGGAGAGACCGGGGGGTCCGGGGAGGCGGGCCGGGCCGGCTGGGCCGAGCTGGCCGAGATCACGCTCGCTTCCTGAACGCGGCGACCGCCCACCCGTACCCGAGGAGGGCGAGCCCGACGCACCAGGCGAGCGCCGCGGCCGCGTCGCCGCCCGACGGGTGGCCCTCCAGCAGCCCGCGCAGCGTCTCGATGACCGGGGTGAAGGGCTGGTACTCCGCGAACTGCCGCACGCCGGTCCCCATCGTGTCCGCGGGGACGAACGCGCTGCTCAGGAACGGCAGCATGATCAGCGGGACGGTGCCGAGACCCGCCGATTCCGGGGTCTTCGCGGCCAGGCCCAGCGCGACGGTGAGCCAGCCGGCCGCGAACGCGAGCAGCGTCACGAGGCCCACCACGCCGAGCCAGTCGAGGGCACTCGCGGCCGGGTCGAAGCCCAGCACGAAGGCCATCCCGACGATGACCGCGGAGGCGGCCAGACAGCGCACCGTGGTGACGACGACGTGCCCGGCCAGGATGGCGCCCCGGGAGACGTCCATGGTCTTGAACCGGTTGACGACGCCCTTCCGCATGTCGTCGTTGACGGCCGTCGAGGTGGCCCCGAGGCCGTAGCTGACGGCCATCACGAGCAGGCCGGGCGTCGCGTAGTCGATGTAGTCGCCGCCGACGGCGAACGCGCCGCCGAAGACCTTGACGAACAGCAGCATCATGACCAGCGGGAACAGGATCGCGTTGAACACCGTGACCGGGTTGCGCACGGTGTGCTTCAGGTTCCGGCGCAGCATGATCCCGGCGTCCGTGAGGGAAGTCGAGAGGGCGTTCATCGGGCGATCTCCTCCGGGCTGGTGTGCGGGGTGTGGTCGTCGCTCGCCCCGCCGGGGTGCGGGCGCCCGGTCAGGGAGAGGAAGACGTCGTCGAGGTCGGGGGTGTGCACGGTCAGCTCGTCCGCCTGGACGCCGGCCGCGTCCAGCCAGTCGAGGAGGGACCGCAGTTCGCGCTGGCTGCCGTCGCTGGGGATCCGCAGGGTCAGCGCCTCGTCGTCCGCGGTGACGTCGCGCAGCGCGCCGGCGGCGGCCCGGTACGCGGCCGGGTCGGTGAAGCGGAGGCGTACGTGCCCGCCGGGGACGAGCCGCTTCAACTCGTCGGCGCTGCCCTCGGCGGCGACCAGGCCGCCGTCCAGCACCGCGATGCGGTCGGCGAGTTCGTCGGCCTCCTCCAGATACTGCGTGGTGAGGAAGATGGTGGTGCCGTCGGCGACCAACTGGCGGACGATGTCCCACATCGTGCGCCGGCTGCGCGGGTCCAGGCCGGTCGTCGGTTCGTCCAGGAAGATGATGTCCGGATCGCCGACCAGGGTCATGGCCAGGTCCAGCTTCCGGCGCATGCCGCCGGAGTAGGACGCCGCCGGTTTGTCGGCCGCCTCCGTCAGGCCGAACCGTTCCAGCAGGCCCGCGACCACCCGGGCGGCCGGCCGCACCCGCCGCAGGTCCGCCATCAGCCGCAGGTTCTCGCGGCCGGTCAGCAGGTCGTCCACCGCCGCGAACTGGCCGGTGACGCCGATGGCCGCGCGCACTCGCCGGGTCTCGGTCGCCACGTCGTGCCCGGCGACGCGTACCGTCCCGGCGTCGGCCTCCGCCAGCGTCGTCAGGATGTTCACCGTCGTGGTCTTGCCGGCCCCGTTCGGGCCGAGCAGGGAGAAGACCGAACCCGCGGCGACCTCCAAGTCGATGCCGTCGAGCACGACGTGGTCGCCATATGCCTTGCGCAGTCCCGAGACCGCGATCGCCGAACCATTCATGGCCCTACCGTCGCCGTCGGCCCTGACAGCCGTCTGTCACGCCCCTGACACGGGCCCTGACACGGAAAAGCGGCCGACGGGCTCCTCACCCGCCGACCACCGGACCCACCGGCCGCTCACCCCACCGGCCGCTCACCCCACCGGCCGCTCACCCCACCGGCCGTTCGGCTCACCGGTGAGCCCCTCCCGCCGGAGGTCAGCCGCGCGCCGTCGCGTCCCACTCCGCGCCCGCCGCGGCCACCGCCTCGTCCGTCCCGGCGACCGCGACGCCGAGCGTCCGCAGGCCCGCCGCGAGCGCCGTCAGGGTGGCCAGCACGGTGGCGCGGGAGGCGGCCGTCCCGTAGTGGTTCACCCGGACCATCTCCCGGGCGAGCGCGCCCCCGCCCGCCTGGAGCGGCACGGAGGGGTCGGTGGCCAGGGCCGCCGCGACGATCTCCCGGGCGTCGACGCCCTCGGGCGCGCGCAGCGTGGTCGCGGCGGGCGCCGCGTGCTCGTGCCGGATCACGTACGGGGTGAGACCGCCCAGCGCGCGGACGCCGGCGCGGGTGGCGGCCCGGGCGGCCAGGTGGCGGCCGATCACCGCGTCCAGGCCCTCGGCCGCGATACGGTCGGCCGCCTGCTCCAGGGCCAGCATCTCCAACTGGGCGGGGGCGTGCGGCAGGACGGCGCGCCCTCCGTCGAGCCAGCGCTCCTTCCAGTCCAGCAGCGACAGGTAAGAGCGCCGGGGCGCGCTCTCGTTGGCCGCGATCCGCTCCCACGCCCGGGCGCTGACCGACACCGTGGACACGCCCGCCGGGCCGGCCATCGCCTTCTGTCCGCCGATGACGCACAGGTCCACCCCCCACTCGTCGGTGAGCAGCGGCTCGGCGGCGACGGAGGCGACCGCGTCCAGCATCAGCAGCGCGCCGTGCTCCCGCACCACGCGGCCGATCTCGGCCACCGGGTTGGTGTTGCCCGTGGCCGCCTCCGCGTGCACCAGGCTGACGAACTCGATCTCCGGGTGGGCGCGGAGCGCGTCGGCGACCTGCTCCGGGCTCGCCGCGCCGCTGAACGGCGCCGACACCGTGACCACGTCGGCGCCGCAGGACCGCAGCCAGCCGCCGAACGTCTCGCCGTACGGCCCGGTGATCACGTTGAGGGCGGTGCTGCCCGGGCGGACGGCCGAGCGGATGCAGGCCTCCAGCGGCAGCAGCGCCTCGCCCTGCAGGGTGACGACGGTCTCGCGGGTGCGCATCAGCGCCGCGATCTTGTCCTCGATGCGGGCGAAGTGGTCCGCGCCCAGCGGCGCGAGGTCGAGCAGGTCCGGTGCGGTGTTGGCGGTCACGGTGCCTTCCAGGATGTGGTGGCGCCGCCTCGCGGCGCCCGCCGGTCTCTGGCCCCGACCCTACGCCGGGCCCGGTTCAGCGCCAGCCGCCGTCGGCCACCCCGCCCGGCACCACGTCCCCCGGCGCGTAGGGCTCCCGGGTCAGGACGAACGTTCCGAGGTCCAAGTGGCTCACGCTGCCGTCCGGCCGGCGGACCACCCGCAGCGTCTCGCCCGCGTAGTAGGCGTCGAGGCCGGTCCAGGTGCCGTCGGCCTCGGGCCGGAACCGCGAGGCGCGGCCGCCCGCCCCGTCGAGCGGTGCCAGGTCCAGCGTCCGGTCCGCCGTCAGGCGGATCGCCAGCGCCCGGGGCCCCCAGTACCAGGGGCCGGTGAGCTCCAGCAGCGCCAGGTCCGCGTCCGGATCCGGCCGCCACGGATCCGGAATACGAGGCTCCGCCTCCGCGACGGTCTCCACCAGGCCGGCGACGAGCGCGCCGATGCCGGGCATGGACGTCTGGTTGGCGAGCGCGACGGCCGCGATCCCTTCCTCCGGGCTCGCGAGCACGGTGCCGAGGAAGCCCGGCATGGAGCCGGTGTGCCCGACCAGGACCCGGCCGCCCGCCCTGACCAGCTGGAGACCGAGGCCGTACGCCCCGCTCCAGTCCGGGTTCTGCGGGTCCACGGCGGGCCGCCGCATCTCCGCCAGGGTCGCCGCCGCGAGCACCCGGTCGTCACCGGACAACAGGAAGGCGGCGAACCGGCCCAGATCGGCCGCCGTCGACCAGAGCTGGCCGGCCGGCGCCATCAGGCCGGTGTCCGCGGCCGGTTCCGGAAGGACGACGTCCGCCCACGGGTGCACGGCCCAGCCCTGCGCGTACGGGGCCTCCGGGGCGTACGTCGTCCGCTCCATGCCCAGCGGCAGCAGCACCTCGCGGCGCAGCACCGGGTACCAGCGCTCGCCCCGGAGCTTCTCTACGAGCCCGCCGAGCAGCGCGTAACCGGTGTTGGAGTAGTGGAACAGCTCCCCCACCCGGTGCCGCTGGGGGCGCTCGCCGAACAGGTCGCCCGGCGTCGGGCGGAGCCCGCCGTCCGTCCGCTCCCACCACGGGCCGCGCGGTTCGGCGGCCAGGCCCGAGGAGTGGGAGAGCAGTTGGGCGACGGTCGCCTCGCCACCGGCCGGCGTGTCCACGTACCGGCCGATCGGGTCGCCCAGGTCGAACAGCCCCTCGTCGCGCAGCCGGAGCACGAGTACGGCGAGCAGGGACTTGGTGATCGACCCGATGCGGTACCGGGTCCGCTCCGGGTCCGGCTCGCGGCCGTCCACCGTCCCCCGCCCGGCGGCCCACACCGGCCGCCCGTCCCGTACGACCGCCGCCACCAGGGACGGGGCCCGGCCCTCGGCCTGGGCGGTGGCGACGCGGTGCAGCAGCGCCCGGCGGGTGGCGGGCAGCAGCTCCGTAAAACGGTCGGTCTCCGTGATGCCGGAGGGGCCGGTGGCGTCCGTGGGGTTCTCGTGATCGCTGGTCATTTCCGCAGCCTAAGCAGTCCGTGCGGCGGGACCTCGGCGGTACGGGGCGGCGGCCCGGGCTCCCGTCCCGTCTCCGCCCCTCCCCAGGGCTGGCCTTGACGTCCGCGTCAACGTTTACGGTCGGGTCATGCGGATCGGGGAACTGGCCGAACGGGCCGGCATCAGCACGCGCGCCCTGCGGCACTACGAGTCGCTCGGGCTCCTGCCCGCCCGCCGCGCGGGCAACGGGTACCGCGACTACGACGAGGCCGACCTGCGGCTGCTCCGCCAGATCCGTACGCTCCAGGACTTCGGCTTCGGCCTGGAGGACACCCGTCCGTTCGTCGAGTGCCTACGGGCCGGCCACCCCGCCGGCGACTCCTGCCCGGCGTCCCTGGACGCCTACCGGCGCAAGCTCGCCGAACTGGACGAGTGCATCGAGCGGCTCGCACAGGTCCGCGCCGAGGTGAGCGCCCAACTGGCGCGCGCCGAACTGGAAGCGGAGGCCGCCCTCCCGGGCGGCCCGCCGCCCCGGTGCGAACTCACGCCGTGCGAGGCGGGGGACGCGCGACGGGACGGCCGCTCCGCGCGCGGCTGAACGGGCGCGCCCCTGCCCTTCTCCCCGGTACACCACTCCACGGAGGATCGACTTCCCATGGCCACCACCATCACCAACGCCACCGCCAGCGCCACCGCCGCCAAGGTCACACCCGTCACCGACGCCACCTTCCACGACGAGGTCCTCGCCTCCGACGTACCGGTCCTCGTGGAGTTCACCGCCGACTGGTGCGGGCCCTGCCGGCAGATCGCCCCGGCCCTCGCCGAACTGGCGGCGTCCGAGGCGGGCCGGCTGAAGGTCGTCGCGCTCGACGTCGACGTCAACCCGGCCACGGCCGCGGCCTACCGCGTGCTGTCGGCCCCGACCCTGACGCTGTTCCGCTCCGGCGAGCCGGTCCTCACCGTCGTCGGCGCCCGCCCCCTGCGCCGCCTGCGGCAGGAGCTCTCCGCCGAGCTGCCGTGGATCGCGCCTCGCTGACCCGCCCGCGTCTTCGACCTCGTCCGCACCGTCTCAGTCCCGGACCGGCATGACGAGCGTCGTGTAGCTCCCCTGGTCCGCCGAGCGCACGACGACCGGGCCGGCCGTCGACGCGACCTCCAGCAGCGCGTCCGGCCCGACCCCCGCGTCGAGGGCCGCCAGGAGCACCACCGGGTCGAAGGCGATACGCAGCGGCGGCCCGGTGCACACGGCGCGCAGGGTGACGCCGTCGGACGCGGCACCGGGCGGCGAGAGGACGATCTCGTCGCCCTCCGCGCGCAGCAGGAGGGGGCCGGCGTCGGCCTCCCGGCCGGCGCCGATCGCGGCGCACAGGGCGGCGCGGTCCGCGATCACCCGGTGCCGCGGGGCCGGCAGGTCGTCCAGGACCGACCGGTAGGAGGGGAACTCGCCTTCCGTGTAAGGGGTCAGGGTCCGGGTCTCGTCGCCGGCCCGCAGCCGGACGTCCTGTCCGTCGAGCACGACGGTCACCTCGGCCCGCCGCAGCGCCCACTCGGTGGCGCGCCGCAGCGCGGGGACGTCGACGAGGGCGTGCCGGCGCGGCCCGTCCGCGTCCTCGGCGCGCAGCGCCCGGACGGCGAGGCGGTACCGGTCGGTGGCCACCAGCCGTACCTCGTCCCCCTCCAGTTCCACCAGCACCCGGCCCAGCGCCGGGAACGCCTTCCACGGCTCCCCCTCGGCCGCGGCGGGGGTCACCTGCCGTACGGCGGCGCCGAGTTCGGGGCCTCCGAGCCGCGCCGACGCCGTGCCGCCGGCCGCGGGGAGCGCGTCGAGCAGGTCCTCGACCGCCGTCCGCGCCACCGCGGCGGCGGCCCGCGTCGCGCGGAGGTGGTCGCGGAGGATCCCCTCGGCCTGTTCCGGGGGGCCGTCGAGCACGGTCACCGCGTCCACGAGGGGCAGCCCGGCGCGCAGGCGGCGGACGAGCCGGGCGCGGCGCTCCTGGTTCCGGCGGTAGAAGCGGTAGCCGGTCACGGGGTCGACGCGCGCGGGCCGCAGCAGGCCGCAGTCGTCGTAGAAGCGCAGCGCGTTGGGGGCGAGCCCGGCCATGCGGGCGAAGGCCCCGATGCTCAGCAGGGGCGGGGAGGCGCCGTCAGGGGTGTCGGCGTGATCAGGGCGGTCGTCCGTCGGTCGCATGGGGGGATCCTCGGCCTTCGACTGGCTCGAAGGTCAAGATCACGGCCGGCAAGGGCACCTCACCCGTGGCCCCGACCAGCCCACGACGCTCAGACAGCGCAGCAGGCCCCGCTCGTCCGCGAGGAGTTCCGGCAGCACGCCGCCCCCGCCGGCCCGACCGGCCCTTCGAGCGACTCCAGCAACTCCCGCAACATCTCGACGAACTGGTCCCGGCGCTCTCCCGTCAGCGCGCCCAGCAGGCGCCGTTCGGTCGCGAGGTGTTCCGGCAGCACCCGGTCGACGAGCTCGCGCCCCTCGTCCGTCAGGGAGACGCGGACGCCCCGCCCGTCCGTCTCGTCGGGCGTGCGGACCACCAGGCCGCGCTCCTCCAGGCGGTCGAGGCGCTGGCTGATCGCTCCGGAGGTCACCATCCCGGACTTCATGAGCTCGGTGGGCGTCAGGCGGTGCGGGGGCGCGCTGCGGCGGAGGGTCGCGAGGACGTCGAACGACGCGCTGTCGAGACCGTGCGCGGCGAAGGTCTTCCGCAGCTCGGCGGAGACCGCCCGCTGGATCCGGCTCAGCCGGCCGATCACGGCCATGGGGGAGACGTCCAGGTCAGGCCGCTGAGCCGCCCACTGTTCGAGGATGAGGTCGACGTGATCTGCCACGAATTCAGCGTAGCAATGTCTTAGCGGTGAGGTACATCACGCCACTTCCGTGATCCATTTAGCTTAGCGGTGAGCTAATTTACCTTCGTGCTAAGCAAACGACTGCGCATCCTGCTCCTCACCGCGCTCGCGCCCGCCCTCTGGGGCACCACCTACTACGTCACCACCGAGTGGCTGCCGCCGGGCCGCCCGCTGCTGGCGGCGGTGCTGCGGGCCCTCCCCGCCGGCCTCTTCCTGGTGGCCCTCACCCGGCGGCTGCCGCGCGGCGACTGGTGGTGGCGCGCGCTCGTGCTCGGAACCCTCAACATCGGCGCCTTCTTCGCTCTCCTCTTCGTCGCGGCCTACCGCCTCCCCGGCGGCGTGGCGGCCACCGTCGGCTCCGTACAGCCCCTGATCGCGGCCCTCCTCTCCACCGGCCTCCTGGGGAAGCGCCTCACCCCGCGCACCCTGATCGCCGGGGTGGTGGGCGTCGTCGGCGTCGGCCTGCTCGTCCTCCGGGCCGAGGCACGGCTGGACGCGGCCGGCGTCGCCGCCGCCCTCGGCGGAGCCCTCCTGATGGCGACGGGGGTGGTGCTGAGCAAGCGCTGGCCGTCCCCCGCGCCCCTCCTCGCCACCACCGGCTGGCAGCTGGTGGCGGGCGGCGTGCTCCTCGTCCCCGTCGCCCTGCTCATCGAGGGCCTGCCGCCCGCCGGCCTGACCGCCGGCAACCTGGCGGGCTACGCCTACCTCACCGCCGTCGGCACCGCCCTGGCCTACGCCCTGTGGTTCCGCGGCATCCGCGAACTGCCCGCCACGGACGTGACGTTCCTCGGACTGCTCAGCCCGCTCGTCGCCACGGCCATCGGCCTGATAGCCGTCGGGGAGCGGCTCACCGCGCTCCAGGCGCTGGGCGGCCTGATCGTCCTCGGCTCCCTGGTCGCCGCGCAGCTCCGGCCGTCGGACGCCCGGCGCGAAGCCGCCGCGCCGACCCGCTGACGCCCTTCCTCACCACCCCCTCGTCACGCTTCCCTCCCAAGGAGAACCACCATGCGCATCACCGTCTTCGGCGCCGCGGGCAACGCGGGCAGCACCGTCGTGGCCGAGGCCCTCTCCCGCGGCCACCAGGTCACCGCCGTGGTCCGGGACCCGGCCCGCTTCGACCGGCTGCCCGCGGCGGCCGGCCACCGTACCGGCGACGCCGCCGACCCGGCCGACGTGGCACGGCTGGCCGCCGGCCAGGACGTCGTGGTCAGCGCCGTCCGGCCCGCGCCGGGCCGCGAACGGGACCTGGTCACCGCCACCGCGTCCCTGCTCGCCGGCGTCGCCGGGACGGGCGCCCGGCTGCTGGTCGTCGGCGGCGCGGGCAGCCTGACCGTTCCGGGCGGCGGCCGGACCGTTCTGGACGACCCCGCCTGGGTGCCCGACGCCTGGCGGCCCATCGCCCAGGCGAGCACCGACCAGTTCGCCCTCGTCCGCGCCGCCGGCCCCGACGTCGAGTGGACGTACGTCAGCCCGCCGGCCCTGCTGGAGAACGGCGAACGGACCGGCCGCTACCGCTTGGGCGCCGACGAACTGCTGGTCGACGCCGACGGCGGGTCGGCCATCTCGTACCAGGACTTCGCGATCGCCCTGCTGGACGAGGCGGAACGGCCGAAGCACCGGCGGGCGCGCTTCACGGTGGCGTACTGACCACCCGCGACGAGGGCCGCCGTCCGGGCCCGTCAGAGCACCTTGACCGTCCCGCCGTCGATCACGTAGTCCGCGCCGGAGATGTTGCCCGCCACGTCGGACAGCAGGAACGTGATCAGTGCCGCGACCTCCTCGGGCTCGGTGATCCGCCCGGTGGTGACGGCGAACGCCGTCGGCAGGTCCCGGAGGAAGGCGTCGTAGTCCTCGACCCCGGCGGCCCGCGCGACCTTCCCGCCGAACCCGTCGGGATCGTCCCAGATGCCGGTCCGGACGACCCCCGGGGACACGGTGTTGACGCGCACGCCCCGCGGGCCGAACTCCTCGTTCAGGGACTTCCCGAACGCGGTGAGCGCCGCCTTGGCCGCGCTGTAGGCGATCGGACCGGCGCTGGGGAGGCGGGAGTTGACGGACGAGACGTTGACGATCGCCCCGCCGCGCTCGACGAGACGGGGCAGGGCGAACCGGGAGACCCGCACCGCGCTCATCAGGTTGAGGTCGAAGACGGCCCGCCACCGGGCGTCGTCCACGTCGAAGAAGCCGCCCGGCTCGACGTCGTCACCGGCGCCGACGTTGTTCACCAGCAGGTCGAGGCCGCCGAGTTCGGCGAGGGCGCGTTCCTCCAGGACCCGCACGCCCTCGGGCGTGCCCAGGTCGGCGGAGACCGCCACGGCGCCCGTCGCGCGGAGCTCCGGGGTGATCGTCCGGGCCGCGCCGACGACGCGGACGCCCTCGGCGACCAGCGACCGGACGGTCGCCAGGCCGATACCGCGGCTCGCGCCCGTGACGACGGCCGTCTTTGCGGTCAGATTGAGATCCATGGTTCCTCGTTCTCGCATCGCGAATCGGAGAGTTCTTGAATTGCAGGTACAGAAAATGGGCAGGAAAAGACCACATGGGCAGGGAGGGACCACCGGCCGACGGCGGCGCGGCGGTCACCGCACGGCAACCGGACCGACGGACGGAACGAGCCCGCCGGTCAGAGCCCGTCGACCACGGCGTCGATCACCCGGTCCAGCCGCTCGGGACCGTCCACGACGCGGGCCATGAGCCGCAGGCCGATCACCGTGTTCAGGAGGAGACTTCCGACGCTCCGGGCGTCACGGCCGGCGGCGATCTCCCCGCTCCGCTGCCCTTCTTCGATCAGCGCGCGGAAACCGTCCTCCGTGCGGTCGAACATGCGCCGGACCACCTCGACGGCCTCCTCGTCCTTCCCGCCGAGCTCGGCCGCCACGTTGACGGCCATGCATCCGCGGCGAGCGGGGTCGGCGAGGTCCATCTCGGCGAGGAAGCGCAGCGCCCGGCGGAGCCGCTCCTTGACGGGCCCGCCTTCCTCCAGCATCCCGATCAGCGCGCGCGCCTCCCGGTCCCGGTACCGGCGGAGTGACAGTTCGAACAACGCCCGTTTGCTGCCGAAGGCGTTGTAGAGGCTGCCCTTGCCGATGCCGAGCGCGTCGACGAGGTCCTGGGGCGTCGTGGCGGCGTACCCCTTGCTCCAGAAGACCTCCATGGCCCGCTCGACGGCGACGTCCGGATCGAACTGCTTCGGCCTTCCCATGATCGACAAGTTAGCCCGTTCTTGACCTCCAGGTCAACAATCAATCCACACCCGTCACGTCCGCCTCGACGAATTCCTTCGCCGACTCCGCCCCTGCCGTTCTAAGGTCTCCCCATGGGTTCCCTGTGACAGTCCCCGCGTGACCGCGTAGAGCTTCGCTCCGCCGTCGCGCGTCCCCGTCCGCGCCTCTCCTCGCCCCCGCCCCGCCAGGGACGGCACCGGCGCGCGCGGACGCGTCCTCCCACCGCCCGTTCCGATCGGCACCGGCCGAGAACAGGGGACTCCCCCATGCCCACCGCGCAACTCACCCTCCGCGGCGTCACCCGCCGCTTCGACGGCCACGTCGTGCTGGACGACGTGTCCCTCACCGTCAGGCCCGGCGAGAAGGCCGGCGTCATCGGCGACAACGGCGCCGGCAAGTCCACCCTCCTCCGCCTCGTCGCCCGCCAGGACGTCCCGGACGACGGCGAACTCACCGTCGTCGCGCCCGGCGGCGTCGGCTACCTCGCCCAGACCCTGGACCTCCCGCCCGAGGCCACCGTCCAGGACGCGGTGGACGCCGCGCTCGCCGACCTGCGCGCGCTCGAAGCGCGGATGCGCGGCACGGAGGCCGCACTGGCGGGGCTGACCGGACCGGAACTGGCCACCGCCCTCGACACCTACGCCGGACTCGTCACCCGTTACGAGGCACGCGCCGGCTACGAGGCCGACGCCCGGGTGGACGTCGCCCTGCACGGGCTCGGCCTGCCCGGCCTGGACCGCGACCGGGCGCTGGGCACCCTCTCCGGCGGCGAACGCTCCCGGCTGGCCCTCGCCGCGACCCTGGCCTCCCGGCCGGAGCTGCTGCTGCTCGACGAGCCCACCAACGACCTCGACGACCAGGCCGTGGCCTGGCTGGAGGACCGGCTGCGCGCCCACCGCGGCACCGTCCTCGCGGTCACCCACGACCGGGTGTTCCTGGAGCGGGTCACCACCACGATCCTGGAGGTCGGCGAGGGCCGCGTCACACGGCACGGCGACGGCTACGCCGGCTACCTCGCCGCCAAGGCCGCCGACCGGCGGCGCCGCCTGCGGGAGTACGACGAGTGGTGCGCCGAACTGGACCGCAACCGGGAGCTGGCCGCCCGGAACGTGGCCCGGCTCGGGGAGATCCCGCGCAAGGTGCCGCTCGCCGTGTTCGGGCACGGCGGCTTCCGGGCCCGCGGCCGGGGCCACGGGGCGATGGTCCGCATCCGCAACGCCAAGGAACGCGTCGCGCGGCTGACGGAGAACCCCGTCGCACCGCCGCCCGAACCCCTGGTCTTCGCCGCCCGGATGGCCACCACCGGGGACCGCACCGGGCAGACGGCGGCCGAGCTCACCGACGTCCGGGTCGGAAACCGGCTGTACGTGCCGTCCCTGCGCGTCGCGGCCGGGGAACGACTGCTGGTCACCGGGCCCAACGGCGCGGGCAAGACCACGCTGATGCGTGTCCTCGCGGGCGAACTCGCCCCCGACACGGGGCAGGTGAGGACGGCGGGACGGGTCGGGCACCTGCGGCAGGAGGAGACTCCCTGGCCGGCCGGCCTGACGATCCCGGAGGCCTTCGCCGCCGGACGCGGAGGCGACCTCGACGAGCACACCGACCGGCTGCTGTCCCTCGGCCTCTTCGGCCGCGCCGACCTGCGCCTGACGGTGGGCGAGCTGTCCTACGGACAGCGCCGCCGCATCGAACTGGCCCGCCTGGTCGACGACCCCGTCGACCTGCTGCTCCTCGACGAACCCACCAACCACCTCTCCCCGGCCCTGGTCGAGGAGTTGGAGGAGGCCCTCGCCGGATACCGCGGCGCGGTCGTCGTGGTCACCCACGACCGGCGCCTGCGGGCGCGCTTCACCGGCACGCCCGTCGAGCTCCGCGCGGGCCGGCTGGTCCGGCCGGAGCCGGCATCGGTGGAGTAGGCCGGGACGCGCTCCTGCGGGGACCGGGACGCGCCGGTCCCCGCGGGGGCCTCGGCCGGGTACTCGGCGGAGCCCCGGCCGAGGCCCAGTCGAGCCCCTGTCGAACCCCAGCCGAGCCTCAGTCGAGACAGAACTCGTTGCCCTCGATATCCCGCATCGAAATGCACGACTCGTTGTTCTCGTCGGCGAGCAGCACCTGCACGCACTCCGCCCCGAGCGCGCTCAGCCGCTCGCATTCCGCCTTGAGCACGGCGAGGCGCTCCTCCCCCACGAGCCCGGTGCCGACCCGTACGTCGAGGTGAACCCGGTTCTTGGCGACCTTGCCCTCGGGCACGCGCTGGAAGTACAGCCGGGGGCCGGCGCCGGAGGGATCGACACACGCGGCCCACGCGCCCCGCTCCTCGGGCGGCAGGGAGCGCCGGAAGTCGTCCCACGTGGCGAACTCCCCGCTCGGCGGCGGCATGACGTACCCCAGCGCCTCACACCAGAAACGGGCGACGCGCTCGGGATCCGCGCAGTCGAAGGTGACTTGGACATGTCTGATCGCGGCCATCGGCCCACCATAGGGGCGCGCCCCGAGAAAACCCACAAGATTTTCCGCGCCCGCGCCCTACCCATCGGCCACCGGACCAACGCCCGCCGCCCGTAAACCGGGGCCCACGCCCACCCGTCAGGTCTGCGCCATGTCCACGAACCGCGAGTAGTGGCCCTGGAACGCCACGGTGATCGTCGCCGTCGGACCGTTTCGGTGCTTGCCGACGATAATGTCCGCCTCGCCGGCGCGCGGGGACTCCTTCTCGTAGGCGTCCTCGCGGTGCAGCAGGATGACCATGTCGGCGTCCTGCTCGATCGAGCCGGACTCACGGAGGTCGGAGACCATCGGCTTCTTGTCCGTGCGCTGCTCGGGGCCACGGTTCAGCTGGGACAGCGCGATCACCGGGAGCTCCAGCTCCTTGGCGAGGAGCTTGAGGTTACGGGACATGTCCGAGACCTCCTGCTGGCGGCTCTCGGCCCGCCGGGAGCCGCCGGACTGCATCAGCTGGAGGTAGTCGATGATCACCAGCTTGAGGTCCTGGCGCTGTTTCAGGCGGCGGCACTTGGCCCGGATCTCCATCATCGACAGGTTCGGCGAGTCGTCGATGAAGAGCGGGGCCTGGGAGACGTCCGGCATGCGGCGGGCGAGCCGCGTCCAGTCCTCGTCCGTCATGGCGCCGGAGCGCATGTGGTGCAGCGCCACCCGTGCCTCCGCGGACAGCAGGCGCATCGCGATCTCGTTGCGCCCCATTTCGAGCGAGAAGATCACGCTCGGCATGTTGTGCTTGATGGAGCAGGCCCGGGCGAAGTCCAGCGCCAGGGTCGACTTGCCCATCGCGGGGCGGGCCGCGATGACGATCATCTGGCCGGGGTGCAGGCCGTTGGTGAGCGCGTCGAGGTCGGTGAAGCCGGTGGGGACGCCGGACATCTGGCCGCTGCGCGAGCCGATGGCCTCGATCTCGTCGAGCGCGCCCTCCATGATGTCGCCCAGTGGCAGGTAGTCCTCACTGGTCCGCTGCTCGGTGACCGCGTAGATCTCGGCCTGGGCGCTGTTGACGATGTCGTCCACGTCACCGTCGGCCGCGTAACCCATCTGGGTGATGCGCGTTCCCGCCTCGACGAGGCGCCGCAGGACCGCCCGCTCATGGACGATCTCGGCGTAGTACTCGGCGTTGGCGGCGGTGGGGACCGTCTGGACCAGGGTGTGCAGATAGGCCGCGCCGCCGACGCGGGCGATCTCGCCGCGCTTGGTGAGCTCGGCGGCGACGGTGATCGGGTCGGCCGGCTCGCCCTTGGCGTAGAGGTCGAGGATCGCCTGGTAGACGGTCTCGTGCGCGGGGCGGTAGAAGTCGTGGCCCTTGAGGATCTCCACGACGTCGGCGATGGCGTCCTTGGACAGCAGCATGCCGCCCAGCACCGACTGCTCGGCGTCCAGGTCCTGCGGCGGGACGCGCTCGAAACCGCTTCCCTGCGAGCCCTGGGAGCCCTGCCCCTGCGCGCCCTGCCAGTCGCCGCCTTCGTCGCCGTCGCGCCGGTCGCCACGGCCCTTGCCGTCGGCCCGGCGGGAGCGGGGGAACGGCAGCCGGTCGCCCGGCCCCTCCTCGCCCCACGGGCCGTCCATGGGCTCGTGGACGCTCACCCCGCCACCTCCTCCCGTCCGCGGCGCGGACCTCGCCGTGCACCTCTTTCTTACGGCACGGCACCGACAAACAGGACGCCCGACTCCGGTTCCGGCACATCGGGTTCGACGCGGTTTCCGACGGTCCGCGCGGTGCCGGACGGGGTGGTCCGGAGGCGCGGGACGGGACGGGAACGGGCGGCGGGCGCCGGTCCACGGTAGGGCCGCGGGCACCGTCAGCCAATCTGGTTATCCACAGGAGGTGTGGATGACCGGCCCCATCCTGTGGAGAACTCCCCCGATCCTGTGCACGAGCCGGGGGAAACCGCTGTGGACAACCCCACACCTCTTCCAGCCAACCCCCTCTGACCTGCATGTTTCCCATCCACCGGCTGTTGAGGAGAAAAAGTTCTCACACCGGGGCCGGATCACGACAAACGGCGCAGAGAAGATCACACCCCGCCACCTCGGGTAATAGACAACTACCAGTTGCACTCATTACCTGTGGAAGATTGAATGGCACCCATGAGCGACGCACTCGCGCGCGGAAAGCGCACCGCCCGGCGGCACGACCGCGAGATCCTCGCCCTGGCCGTCCCGGCCTTCGGCGCGCTCGTCGCCGAACCGCTCTTCCTGCTGGCCGACACCGCCATCGTGGGCCACCTCGGCACCGACCGCCTCGCCGGTCTCGCCATCGCCGCCCCGCTCCTCACCACCGCCGTCGGCGTCTGCGTCTTCCTCGCCTACGCCACCACCGCGGCCGTCTCCCGCCGGGTCGGCGCCGGCGACCTCCCGGCCGCCATCCGGCAGGGCATGGACGGCATCTGGCTCGCCCTGCTCATCGGCACCGTCCTCGCCCTCGCCACCCTTCCCGGCGCCCCCGCCCTCGTCGACGCCTTCGGAGCCTCCTCGTCCGCCGCCCCGCACGCCGTCACCTACCTCCGCGTCAGCGCCCTGGGCATCCCCGCCATGCTGGCCGTCCTGGCCGCCACCGGCGTCCTGCGCGGCCTGCAGGACACCCGCACCCCGCTGTACGTGGCCGTCGCCGGCTTCGCGGCCAACGCCGGGCTCAACCTCGCCTTCGTCTACGGCGCCGGGTGGGGCATCGCGGGCTCGGCCTGGGGCACCGTCGTCGCCCAGAACGGCATGGCCGTCGCCTACCTCGTCGTCGTGGTCCGGGGCGCCCGGCGGCACGGCGCCTCGCTCCGCCCGGACGCCGCCGGCATCCGGGCCTGCGCACGTGCGGGCGTCCCGCTGCTCGTCCGCACCCTCGCGCTGCGCGCCGTCATGCTGATCGCCACGGCGGTGGCGGCCCGGCTGGGGGACCGGGAGGTGGCCGCCCACCAGATCGTGCTCTCGCTGTGGAACCTGCTGGCCTTCGCCCTCGACGCCATCGCCATCGCCGGCCAGTCGATCATCGGCCGGTACCTGGGCGCGGAAGACGCCGACGGAGCCCGCGCCGCCTGCCGGCGCATGGTCCAGTGGGGCATCGGCACCGGCGTGGTGCTCGGGATCCTGGTGGTGACCTCCCGGCCACTGCTGACCCCGCTGTTCACCGCCGACCCGGACGTACGGCGGACCCTGCTGCCCGCCCTGCTGGTGGCCGCGCTCAGCCAGCCGGTGGCCGGGGTCGTCTTCGTGCTGGACGGCGTGCTGATGGGCGCCGGGGACGGCCCGTACCTCGCCTGGGCGATGCTGGTGGTCCTCGCGGTCTTCACGCCCGTCGCGCTGCTCGTCCCGCCGCTGGGCGGCGGGCTCACGGCTCTCTGGTGGGCGATGGCGCTGATGATGGCGGTACGGATGGTGACGCTGTGGCTGCGCATCCGCTCCGGCCGCTGGCTGGTAACGGGCGCGGTACGGGCGTGAGGCCCGTCCCGGAAACGCCGGAAGGGCCGCACCCCGAGGGGTACGGCCCTTCCTCACGCCGCTCCGCCAGGAGCGGCGTTCCGCATTACGCGGCGACGACCTCGATGCCGAGCTTGGCGACGACGTCGGCGTGCAGACGCACGGACACCTGGTGGGCACCCAGGGTCTTGATGGGCGAGCCCACCTCGACACGGCGCTTGTCGACCTCGGGACCACCGGAAGCCTTGATCGCGGAAGCGATGTCGGCGGGGGTCACGGAGCCGAACAGGCGGCCGGCCTCGCCGGCACGGGTGGCCAGGCGGACCTTGACACCCTCCAGCTGACCCTTGACCTCGTTGGCCTGCTCGATCGTGGCGATCTCGCGGATCTTGCGGGCGCGGCGGATCTGCGCCACGTCCTTCTCGCCGCCCTTGGTCCAGCGGATCGCGAAACCGCGCGGGACCAGGTAGTTGCGGGCGTAGCCGTCCTTGACGTCGACGACGTCACCGGCGGTGCCGAGGCCGGAGACCTCGTGGGTGAGGATGATCTTCATTACTTGGTCACCCTTCCCTTATCGCGCGGACGAGGTGTAGGGCAGCAGCGCCATCTCACGGCTGTTCTTCACGGCCGTGGCGACGTCACGCTGGTGCTGGGTGCAGTTGCCGGTCACGCGGCGGGCACGGATCTTGCCGCGGTCGGAAATGAACTTCCGCAGCATGTTCGTGTCCTTGTAGTCCACGTAAGCGGTCTTGTCCTTGCAGAAAGCGCAGACCTTCTTCTTGGGCTTGCGCGGAGGCGGCTTAGCCATTGTCTCTCTCCAGTGTGATCAAGAAGTTGTTGCTGTCGCCCACGGACCGCCCCGGAGGACGGCCCGGGCCCCGGAGGGCCTGGCTCCAGGCCCCGAGAGGGCCTAGAAGGGCGGTTCGTCGGAGTAGCCGCCGCCGGAGTTGCCGGAGCCGCCGCCCCAGCCACCTCCGCCGCCGCCCTGCTGGCCGCCGGACGGAGCGCCGGTCGCCCAGGGGTCGTCGGCGGGAGCCCCGCCGCCCTGCGGACCGCCGGGACCGGAGCCCCAGCCGCCGCCACCCTGGCCGCCGCCGTTGCCGCCGCCGTAGCCACCCTGGCCACCACGACCCGTGGTCTTGGTGACCTTCGCCGTCGCGTTCTTCAGGCTGGCGCCGACCTCTTCGACGTCGAGCTCGTAGACCGTGCGCTTGACGCCCTCGCGGTCCTCGTAGGACCGCTGCTTCAGCCGGCCCTGCACGATGACGCGCATGCCTCGCTGGAGCGACTCGGCGACGTTCTCCGCCGCCTGACGCCACACCGAGCACGTGAGGAAGAGGCTCTCGCCGTCCTTCCACTCGTTGGTCTGGCGGTCGAAGGTGCGGGGAGTGGACGCGACACGGAACTTCGCGACCGCCGCACCGGACGGGGTGAAGCGCAGCTCGGGGTCGTCGACGAGATTGCCGACGACCGTGATGACGGTCTCGCCTGCCATGGGTGAACCTCTCGGCGGGTGTGCTGCTGGCTGCTTGCTACTCGTTGCGATACAGCCCGATTACCTCTGAACCGAAGGGGTTCAGTGGGTCTCGGGACGGAGGACCTTGGTCCGGAGGACCGACTCGTTCAGGTTCATCTGGCGGTCGAGCTCCTTGACGACCTCAGGCGTGGCCTGCAGGTCGATGACCGAGTAGATGCCCTCGGGCTTCTTCTTGATCTCGTAAGCGAGACGACGACGGCCCCAGGTGTCGACCTTCTCGACCTTTCCGTTGCCCTCACGGACGACGGAGAGGAAGTTCTCGATCAGGGGAGAGACAGCGCGCTCCTCCAGATCGGGGTCGAGGATGACCATCACCTCGTAGTGACGCATGTGGAACCCACCTCCTTTGGACTCAGCGGCCACGGTCGATCCGTGGCAGGAGGGTCGTGATGCGTGAACAACGGTATCGGCTGACACTGACACCGAGGCCGGTGCCAACCGCACGGACGATCAGCGGAAAGTCCCTGGGTCGCCCCCGGGACGGAAGCCGGGTCCGGGCAGATACCGATGCAGACCGTCCAGAGTACCCGCACACCGGCGTCCGGTTGAAATCCGGCCGCCCGCCCCCTCACTCTGGACGCACCGGGTGTGACCGGCGCTACACCGCGCCGCCTGCCTTCAGGAGGTAGCCCCATGACACAGGCAGTCCGCCGGACTCCCACGCTGAAGAATCCCCGTTCGCTGCTCAACGCGGTGCTCAACAGCGACGGAAAGCCGCACCCACGGGAGAACACCCTGGTCGCGGTGACCGTCGTCCTGGGCCTGCTGGCCCTGGTCTCCTCGGCCTTCCACCACCTCCACCTGCTCAGCTCCTGGAGCGGTCTGGTCGGCATCCTCACCGGGGCGTGGGGCCAGTTCGTCTCCGCCACCACGGGCGAGCGCTTCCTGCTGATCATCGGTCTCGGCGCCGCCGCCATCGGCTTCTTCCTGGGCATGGCCCACGGCGGCCTCTTCGGCGGTGTGATCGGATAGCGGACCGTACGCCCAAACGGGGCGCTCCCCGGTCGCAGTAGGCTTCGGCGCGAGAGCCGGAGCCCCGACCCTGGGGACACACCTGCCGAGGAGCGCCCCGCATGAGCCTGACCCTGAGGACCATCAGCCGACAGCAGCATCTGGCATACATCCAGAGCCTGCGCGCTGCCAGTCACATGCAGGTGCCGGCCTGGGCGGACGTCAAGGCCGAGTGGCGCTCGGAGAGCCTGGGCTGGTTCGACAAGACCGGCCAGATGGTCGGCGCCGGCCTGGTGCTCTACCGCCAGCTGCCGAAGATCAAGCGCTACCTGGCCTACCTGCCCGAGGGCCCGGTCATCAACTGGTACGCCCCGAACCTCGAGGACTGGCTCCAGCCGATGCTGGCCCACCTCAAGAAGCAGGGCGCGTTCTCCGTGAAGATGGGCCCGCCCGTCGTCATCCGCCGCTGGGACGCCAACGCGATCAAGGCCGGCATCGCCGACCCGGACGCCAAGCGCCTGCGCGACGTCGAGCCCACCTTCATCGAGCCGCGCGCCTTCGAGGTGGCCGACAAGCTCCGCCGCATGGGCTGGCAGCAGGGCGAGGAGGAGGGCGCCGGCTTCGGCGACGTCCAGCCGCGCTACGTCTTCCAGGTGCCGCTGGAGAACCGCTCCCTGGAGGACGTCCACAAGGGCTTCAACCAGCTGTGGCGCCGCAACATCAAGAAGGCCGAGAAGGCGGGCGTCGAGGTCGTCCAGGGCGGCTACGAGGACCTGGCCACCTGGCAGCACCTCTACGAGATCACTGCGGAGCGCGACAAGTTCCGCCCGCGCCCGCTGAGTTACTTCCAGCGCATGTGGACCGCCCTCAACACCGAGGACCCCAACCGCATGCGGCTGTACTTCGCCATCCACGAGGGCGAGGCCGTGGCCGCGGCGACGATGCTGATCGTCGGCGGGCACGTCTGGTACTCCTACGGCGCCTCCGCCAACCACAAGCGCGAGGTCCGGCCGTCCAACGCCATGCAGTGGCGGATGCTGCGCGACGCCTACGCGCTCGGCGCCAGCGTCTACGACCTCCGCGGCATCGGCGACTCGCTGGACGAGAGCGACCACCTCTTCGGCCTCATCCAGTTCAAGGTCGGCACGGGCGGGCAGGCGGCCGAGTACCTCGGCGAGTGGGACTTCCCGCTCAACAAGCTGCTGCACAAGGCCCTCGACATGTACATGTCGCGCCGCTGATCCGACAGCTCCATCCACACTCAGGGAAAGGTTCCGGGACCGGCCATGGCGCTCACGCTCTACGTCGACACCCAGCGCTGGCGGGCACACCAGCAGTCCGTCCTCCAGCAGTTCCCGGGCATCGTCCCGGTCTGCAAGGGCAACGGCTACGGCTTCGGCCACGAACGCCTCGCCGAGGAGGTCATCCGCTTCGGCGCGGACACCCTCGCCGTCGGCACCACCTACGAAGCGGCCCGCGCCAAGGACCTCTTCGGCGGTGACCTGCTGGTGCTCACCCCCTTCCGGCTCGGCGAGGAGCCGGTGCCGCTGCCCGACCGGGCCATCCGCTCGGTCTCCTCGGTCGAGGGGGTGCGCGGCCTGGTCGGCGCGCGCGTCGTCATCGAGGTCATGAGCAGCATGAAGCGGCACGGCATCAGCGAGGAGGACCTCCCCAAGCTGCACGCCGCCATCGAGGACGTGCGCCTGGAGGGCTTCGCGATACACCTGCCCCTGGACCGCGCCGACGGCACCACCGGCGTCGACGAGGTCTCGGCGTGGATGGAGCGGCTCCGCGCCGCCCACCTGCCGCTGCACACCATGTTCGTCAGCCACCTCAAGTCCGAGGACCTGGCGCGGCTCCAGCAGATGTACCCGCAGACCCGCTTCCGGGCCCGCATCGGCACCCGGCTGTGGCTGGGTGACCACGACGCCACCCAGTACCGCGGCGCGGTCCTGGACGTCACGCCCGTCTCCAAGGGCGACCGCTTCGGCTACCGCCAGCAGAAGACGGCCGGCGACGGCTACCTCGTCGTCGTGGCCGGCGGCACCTCGCACGGCGTCGGCCTGGAGGCGCCGAAGGCGCTGCACGGCATGATGCCGCGCGCCAAGGGCGTCGCCCGCGCGGGCCTGGCGACCATGAACCGCAACCTCTCGCCCTTCGTCTGGGCGGGCAAGCAGCGCTGGTTCGCCGAGCCCCCGCACATGCAGGTCTCCATCCTCTTCGTGCCGAACGACGCCCCCGCGCCGCAGGTCGGCGACGAGCTGGTGGCCCACCTGCGGCACACCACCACCCAGTTCGACCGGATACTCGATCACTGAGCCCCCCGTTGATCTCCCCGGTTGATTCCCCCGTGTGACCGGCCCCGGAGCGGCGGCTAGACCGTGCCGCCGCTCCCGGAGCCCCACTGGACCCGCAAGGTCTCCGGACGCTCGTCGTGCCGCTCGTGCGCCCGCGCCCGGCCGAGGACGCGTATGTCCGGCGCCCGGTCGAGCGGGCCGCCGGACGGGTCGTCCGAACCGTCCCGCCGGATCACGTCCCGGTCGGGCCTGAGGACGTCGCGCACGACCAGCGCGCACAGATACAGCGTCCCCAGCAGGTGCAGGACGAGCGCGAGTTGGTAACCGTCCTGCGGCAGCCCCTGGTGCTTGCCGTCGCCGTTGTACGCCAAGTGCGACCAGATGCCGAGGAAGTAGAGCACCTCACACGCCTGCCAGACCAGGAAGTCACGCCACCTCGGCCGGGCGAGGACCGCCAGCGGGATGAGCCACAGCACGTACTGCGGCGAGTAGACCTTGTTGGCGACGACGAACAGCGCTATTTCCAGGAAGGCGAGCTGGGCGAGGCGCGGCCGGCGCGGCGCGTACAGGCACAGCCCGCCGATCGCCAGCGAGCCCAGGACCATCAACACCGTGGCGTAGGTGTTGACGTCGTCCATCGGGTCTCCCGTGCGCTGGGAGACGAGCAGCCACAGCGATCCGTAATCGACCGGCCGGTCGTGGCTGAAGGTGTAGAACTTCGCCCAGCCCGCCCGGATCGGCGCCATCGGCCCGTCGACGACCAGCATCAGCGGCACGTTCACCACCAGCCAGGTGACGACGGCCGAGGAGAGCGCGGTCCGGAACTCCCGCAACCGGCCGGCCCGCCAACACAGCAGGAACAGCGGCCACAGCAGCAGCACCGGATACAGCTTGGCCGCCGCCGCCAGCCCGATGAACAGCCCCGCCACACCGACACGCCCCCGCGACCAGGCGAGTATCGCCACAGCGGTCAGCGCCACCGCGAACAGGTCCCAGTTGATGGTGGCCGTCAGCGCGAAGGCCGGGGCGAGGGCCACCAGCAGGCCGTCCCAGGGCCGGCGCCGGTGCGTCCGGGCCACGCAGAAGGCGATCACCACGGCGCACACCAGCAGCATCCCGGAGTTCACGAACCAGTAGAGCTGGGCCCGGTGCTGGGCCCCGCCACCTGGCGTGAGCAGCGCGGCGACCTCCATGAAGGCCCCGGTCAGCACCGGGTACTCCAGGTAGTCCATATCGCCCATGGAGCGCGGGATCTCGTCCAGGTACGGGATGAGCCCCCGGTCGAAGCCGCGGCCCGTGAACAGGTGCGGGATGTCGGAGTAGCAGGCGTGGGTGTACTGGGTGGTGGCGCCGAAGAACCAGCCGTGGTCGTAGCACGGGGCCTTCTGCACCATGCCGAGCGCGAACATGCCGATCATCACCAGCACGATCACCCGCACCGGCGCCCGCCAGCCGCCGGGCAGCGCCCGCCGCCCGGCCGGCCCGCCGATCAGCTCGCTGCCGGCCGCGGCGACCTCGTCCTCCTGGGTGGGCCGCACCATCCGGTCGTCCCGCACGCTCCTCATGCGCCCATCCTGCCGTACGTCTCCCGGGCCCGCCGGTGCCTGTGGACAACCTGGGGACAGGCCCGCGCTTGTGGAAAACCACGGGGCCGTTCCGAGTGAACGGAACGGCCCCGGGTTTACGCGGCGCGGGGAGCGCGGGACGCTCAGCCGAACGGCCCGCCGAAGAGGCCCCCGCCCTGGCGCCGGCTCTGGCCCGGCGGCGCCTGCTCGTCGCCGCCGGGGTCGCCCTCCTGGCCGCCGCCCGGCCCCCCGGGCTCGCCGCCCGTGGCCCCCGCCGGGCCGCCACCGGGCCCGCCGTCGTCCTTCTGCCCGTGGTCGCCGAGCCGGCACCGCGGGTCGAGCAGCCCACAGGTCCGGGGGGTCGGCCGCGGGGACGGGGACGGCGGCGCCGACGGGGACGCCGGCGCCGACTCCGAGGGCGACGCGGACGGCGACGCCGACGGCGCGGGAGCCGGCGACGGGCTGGCCCCGTCACCGAAGATCTTCTCGCCGATGGGCTGCGGCGGGTCGAAGTGCCGGATGGGCGTGCCCTTGAGGGCCTTGCCCATGTAGTCGGCCCAGATCTCCGCCGGGAACGAGGCGCCGTGGATCGTCGCCTTGCCGCCCACCCCCCGCATCGAGAGGAACTGCTGGTTCTTGGCGTTCGGGTTGACGCGGTACATGCCGATGGCCGTGGAGAGCTGCGGGGTGTAGCCCGCGAACCACGCCGAGCGGTTCCCGTCCGTCGTTCCCGTCTTGCCCGCCGCCGGCCGCGCGCCGAGCCGGGCCGCCGTGCCGGTGCCCGCGTCCACGACCGTCTTCAGCACGTCGGTGACGTTGTTCGCCACGTTGGAGCTGAACGCCTGGGTGCTCTTCTTCTCGTGCCGGTAGGCCGGCTTGCCGTTCTTCTCCACCTTCTCGACGGAGTACGGGTCGACCTGCCGCCCGCTGTCCGCGAACGTCGCGTAGGCCCCGGCCAGCCGGATCGCGCTCGGCGCGGAGGTGCCCAGCGAGAAGGTCGGGGTGATCGAAGCCAGCTGTTCCTTGTCCAGCCCCGCGGCCAGGGCGGCCTCCCGGACCAGGTCCGTGCCCACGTCCATGCCGAGCTGGATGTAGGGGGTGTTCACCGAGAACTGCATGGCGGTGCGGAGGCTGATCAGGCCCTTGTCCTCGTCACCGTCGTTCTTCTGGTGCCACTCCCGGCCGTCCTGGTCATGCCAGACGGTCCCGTTGTACATCCGCAGGGTCAGCTTGTTGTCACCGTTGTAGATGCTGTCCGGTGAGACGAGCGTGCGCTGGCTGTCGCTTTGCTGCGCACCGAGGGCGGGGTTCCGCTTCCCGTGTGTCATGGCCGCCGCCAGCACGAACGGCTTGAACGTCGACCCCACCTGGACACCGGTGTAGTCCGCGTTGTTGGTGAAGTGGGTGAGGGCGTTCTCGCCGCCGTAGATGGCCACGATCTTCCCGGTGCCCGGCTCGACCGACGCCCCGCCGAACTGGACGTACTTGTCGACATCGCGCACATCCGGCTTGAGGTTCGCCTTGCGCACGTCCTCGACCGACTTCGCCAGGGCGTTGACCTTCTTCCGGTCGAAGGTGGTGTAGATCTGATAACCGCCCTTGTCCAGCTCTCCCTTGCTGATCATGGAGTGGGCGGTGATGTAGTTGTCGGCGAGGTCGGTGAGGTAGCCGATCTGGCCCGCGCGGTTGGTCGCCGGCTTCGGCTTCTGCGGCTGGGGGAAGCCCTGGCCCACCCATTTGTCCCGCTCGGCGGCCTCCATGTGGCCGACCTGGACCTCCCGGTCCAGCGTCCACTTCCACCGGTCCATGGCCCGCTTGGTGTTCTTCTCCGGCGTCGCCGCGGGCCCCTGCCCCCCGTAGGGGTCGTAGAGGTTCGGCCCGTTCAGCGTCGCCGCCAGGTAGGCGCTCTCGCTCGGCGACAGGTCCGAACAGTCCTTGTCGTAATAGGCGCGCGCCGCCGCCTGGATCCCGTAGGCGCCCCGGCCGTAGTAGGCGGTGTTGAGGTAGCCGGCGAGGATGTCGTGCTTGTCCTGGGTGGCCCCGACCTTGACCGAGATCAGCAGCTCGGTGGCCTTGCGCTTGAGCGTCTGCTCCTGGCTCAGGTAGGTGTTCTTGACGAACTGCTGGGTGATCGTCGAACCGCTCTGCGTCTCACCGCCCTGCGCCATCTTCACGACCGCCCGGGCGATGCCCATCGGGTCCACGCCCCAGTCCTTGTAGAAGCTGGCGTTCTCGGCGGAGATCACCGCGTTCTGCATGGACTTCGGGATCTCCGAGATCGGCACGATCTGCCGGTTGAGACTGCCGCCGCCGGCCACGACCATCTGTTTGCCGTCGGACCAGTAGTAGACGTTCTTCTGCACCTTCGAGGCGAGCTGGGCGCTCGGCACCTGCACCACCGCCAGGGCCACGCCCACCGTGCCCACGATCAGCCCGATGAACGACGCGATCGACCCGGTGACCAGGCGCCAGGACGGGATCCAGCGCCGCCAGTCGTCACGGCCGGCCCGCGGGTAGTCGACGAGCCGCTTCCTCCCCGGTCTGCCACCGTCCCGCCGGGGCCGGCCCGGCCCTCCCGCGCCGGACGGGCGTCTGCGCCCGCCCACCCCGGCGCCGCGCCGGTCCGCCCGCCGGGCTTCGGCACGTCCCCCTGACCGGGGCTCCTCGGCCTGGCCACGGCCGGGCAGGGCGGGGCCGCTGCGTGGTGCGGCGCGGCGGCCGGGCGTCGGCTGCTGCGCCGCCCGCCTGGCCGCGGCTCGTCCGCCGCCCTGCGGCTGGGGCGGCTTACGGCGATGCTCGCTCATCGAACGACTACTTCCTCGGGCAGGCGCTATCGCCTGGAAGCGGCAGGTGGCTTGCGTTCCCCCCGGTGCGGTCCGGCCCCCTGAACGGCCGGGCGCACAGCGTCCGGGACGAGGACGTCATGTCGCGTCACCCGGTTCCCAGTGGTCTGCATGGCGCACAGAGTACGCACGGTCAAATCCCGACTACTGGGGATGTTCACTCCAATTCAGGCCGCTCGTGTCCCACGAACCGGTGATGTGACCTCGTTCACCGTTCTCCCCCTTGTCGACACAGGACGCTCGTTCTATCGTCTGGATGTATCGAGTCGATACATCAGCTCGGCATAAGGGACCAGTAAAGACACAGGAGCAAAGGACTAGGCTGTGGGGGACAAGGAGGCGAAACATGAGCAGACGCTCCGGCATCCTCGAGTTCGCCGTCCTCGGCCTGCTCCGCGAGTCCCCCATGCACGGCTACGAGCTGCGCAAACGCTTGAACACCTCGCTCGGGGTGTTCCGGGCGTTCAGCTACGGCACCCTCTACCCCTGCCTGAAGTCCTTGGTGGCGAACGGCTGGCTGGTGGAGGAGCAGGGGAGCGCTCCCGACGACGCCAAGGCGGCGTCCCTGGCCGGACGGCGGGCGAAGATCGTCTACCGGCTGACGGCAGAGGGCAAAGAGCACTTCGAGGAGTTGCTCGCGCACACCGGCCCGGACGCGTGGGAGGACGAGCACTTCGCCGCCCGCTTCGCGTTCTTCGGGCAGACCTCGCGGGACGTACGGATGCGGGTACTGGAAGGCCGCCGCAGCCGGCTCGAGGAGCGGCTGGAGAAGATGCGTGCCTCTCTCGCCCGCTCCCGCGAGCGCGAGCGGCTGGACGGCTACACCCTCGAACTGCAGCGCCACGGCATGGAGTCGGTGGAGCGCGAAGTCCGCTGGCTGAACGAGCTGATCGAGAGCGAGCGGGCCGGGCGTGACAAACGCACCGGTCCGGACCAGTGAGCCCTGCACACAGCAGGGCTTCGTCGAGAACGAACAGGGAGCAACCGGAATGGGTTCGGTTCGCGTAGCCATCGTCGGCGTGGGCAACTGCGCCGCCTCGCTGGTGCAGGGCGTCGAGTACTACAAGGACGCCGACCCGAACGGCCGCGTGCCGGGTCTGATGCACGTGCAGTTCGGCGACTACCACGTGCGGGACGTCGAGTTCGTGGCCGCGTTCGACGTGGACGCCAAGAAGGTCGGTCTCGACCTCGCCGACGCCATCGGCGCCAGCGAGAACAACACGATCAAGATCTGCGACGTTCCCGCCACCGGCGTGACCGTGCAGCGCGGCCACACCCTGGACGGTCTCGGCAAGTACTACCGCCAGACCATCGAGGAGTCCCCCGAGGCCCCGGTCGACGTGGTCCAGGTCCTCAAGGACCGCCAGGTCGACGTGCTCGTCTGCTACCTGCCGGTGGGCTCCGAGGACGCCGCGAAGTTCTACGCGCAGTGCGCCATCGACGCCAAGGTCGCCTTCGTCAACGCCCTCCCGGTCTTCATCGCCGGCACCAAGGAGTGGGCGGACAAGTTCACCGAGGCCGGTGTCCCGATCGTCGGCGACGACATCAAGTCCCAGGTCGGCGCCACCATCACGCACCGCGTGATGGCCAAGCTGTTCGAGGACCGGGGCGTCATCCTGGACCGCACGATGCAGCTGAACGTCGGCGGCAACATGGACTTCAAGAACATGCTCGAGCGCGAGCGCCTGGAGTCCAAGAAGATCTCCAAGACCCAGGCCGTCACCTCCCAGATCCCCGACCGGGACCTCGGCGAGAAGAACGTCCACATCGGCCCGTCCGACTACGTGGCCTGGCTGGACGACCGCAAGTGGGCCTACGTCCGCCTTGAGGGCCGCGCCTTCGGTGACGTCCCGCTGAACCTGGAGTACAAGCTGGAGGTCTGGGACTCCCCGAACTCCGCCGGTGTCATCATCGACGCCCTCCGTGCCGCGAAGATCGCCAAGGACCGCGGTATCGGCGGCCCGATCCTGTCCGCCTCCTCGTACTTCATGAAGTCGCCGCCGGTGCAGTACTTCGACGACGAGGCGCGCGACCAGGTCGAGAAGTTCATCAAGGGCGACGTCGAGCGCTGACCCGCTCGGCGAAGGTCCCGTACAGGCCCTCGGAGGGAATCCCCCCGAGGGCCTGTCCCGTGTGTGAGGCTGTGCGGCATGCCTGTTGTGCGTGATCTCCGCGTCCTGCTCCGACTGCGCGATTTCCGCCGCCTGTTGACCGTACGACTGCTCTCCCAGGCCGCGGACGGTGTCTACCAGGTCGCCCTCGCCGCCTACGTGGTGTTCTCCCCGGAGAAGCAGGCATCCCCCGCCGCCATCGCCTCCGCGATGGCCGTCCTGCTGCTGCCGTACTCGCTGCTGGGACCCTTCACCGGCGTCCTGCTGGACCGCTGGCGCCGCCGCCAGGTGCTGCTCCACGGCAACCTGGTCCGGTCGGTCCTGGCCGTCGGCACCGCCGTCCTCATCCTCGCCGCGGTCCCCGACTGGATCTTCTACGCCTCGGCCCTCTCGGTGACCGCCGTCAACCGCTTCGTGCTGTCCGGCCTCTCCGCCTCCCTGCCGCACGTCGTGGACAACAGGGAGCGGCTGGTGATGGCCAACTCGCTCTCGCCCACGGCCGGCACCCTCGCCGCCACCGCCGGCGGGGGAATCGCCTTCGCGGTGCGGCTCGCGGCCCCGGAAGGAAGTACCTCCGACGCCTTGGTCGTCTTGGTCGGCGCCGCCCTCTACCTCTGCGCCGGCCTCAGCGCCCTGCGCATGCCCTCCGGCCTGCTGGGACCCGACACCGCCGGTCCTCAGGTCACGTTGCGTACGGCCATCGGAGTGACCGTCCACGGCCTGACGGCGGGCCTCCGCCATCTGGCCCATCGGCGGCCCGCCGCACGAGCGCTCGCCGCGATGACCTTGATGCGCTTCTGCTACGGCGCCCTCACGGTCACCCTGTTGATGCTGTGCCGCTACGCCTGGACAGACACCGACTCCGCGGGACTCGCCCTGCTGGGGCTCGCGGTGGGGGTGTCAGGCGCCGGCTTCTTCGCGGCAGCGCTGATCACCCCATGGGCCGTCGGCAGGTTCGGGCAACTGGGCTGGATAGTGGTCTGCGCCGGGGCCGCCGCCGTACTCGAACCGGGGCTGGGACTGCCCTTCGAGCCGGTACCGATGCTGATCGCGGCCTTCGTTCTGGGGCTCATCACCCAGGGAGCGAAGATCTCGACGGATACCGTCATCCAGGCCTCGGTGGACGACACCTTCCGCGGCCGTGTGTTCTCTCTCTACGACGTCCTGTTCAACGTCGCCTTCGTCGGAGCCGCGGCCGTGGCCGCTCTGATGCTCCCGCCCGACGGCCGGTCCGCGCCCCTGGTCATCACCGTCGCCGTGTTCTACGCGGCCACGGCCGTCGCGCTGGCGACCCGACGTCCGGTTTCACGTGAAACACCGACGCCTGGCAGCGGGTCCGAGCCCGCCGATGGCGTCCGCCGTTTCACGTGAAACCACGTCGGTCGCGCGGTCAGCTCTGCGCGGCCCACCACTCCTTCAGCGCGGCGACGGCCTCGTCCCGCTCCATCGGGCCGTTCTCCAGACGCAGGTCCAGCATGTGCTGGTACGCCTTGCCGACCTGGGGCCCCGGGGGGATGTCCAGGATCCGCATGATCTCGTTGCCGTCCAGGTCAGGACGGATGGCGTCCAGCTGCTCCTTCTGCTGAAGGTCGGCGATGCGCCGTTCCAAACCGTCGTACGCCTGCGAGAGCGCCTGGGCCTTGCGCTTGTTGCGCGTCGTGCAGTCGGACCGGGTGAGCTTGTGCAGCCGGTCGAGCAGGGGCCCGGCGTCCCGGACGTACCGGCGGACAGCCGAGTCGGTCCACTCGCCCGTGCCGTAGCCGTGGAAGCGCAGGTGCAGCTCGACGAGGCGCGAGACGTCCTTCACCAGCTCGTTCGAGTACTTGAGCTTGGTCATCCGGGACTTGGTCATCTTCGCGCCGACCACCTCGTGGTGGTGGAAGGAAACCCGGCCGTCCTTCTCGAACCGGCGCGTCCGCGGCTTGCCGATGTCATGCAGCAGGGCCGCGAGCCGCAGGGTGAGGTCGGGTCCGCCACCCGGCTCGTCGCGCGGCCCCTCCAGGTCGATGGCCTGCTCCAGGACGATGAGGGTGTGCTCGTAGACGTCCTTGTGCCGGTGGTGCTCGTCGCGCTCCAGCCGGAGGGCCGGCAGCTCCGGCAGGACCAGGGCGGCCAGGCCCGTGTCGACCATGAGCCGGAGGCCCTTGCGGGGGTGGTCGGAGAGGATGAGCTTGTTCAGCTCGTCCCGGATCCGCTCGACGGAGACGATCTCCAGCCTCTGGGCCATCTCCTTCATCGCGCTGACGACCTCGGGCGCGACCTCGAAGTCGAGCTGGGCGGCGAAGCGGGCGGCCCGCATCATGCGCAGCGGGTCGTCGGAGAAGGACTCCTCCGGCGTACCGGGGGTGCGCAGGACCCGGGCCGCGAGGTCCTCCAGACCGTTGTGCGGATCGATGAACTCCTTCTCCGGAAGCGCCACGGCCATGGCATTCACGGTGAAGTCGCGACGGACCAGGTCCTCCTCGATGGAGTCACCGTAGGAGACCTCCGGCTTGCGGGAGGTCCGGTCGTAAGCCTCCGACCGATAAGTCGTGATTTCGAGATCGAAGCCGGACTTGCGGCATCCGACGGTGCCGAAGGCGATGCCGACCTCCCAGACCGTGTCGGCCCAGGGCCGGACGATCTTCAGCACGTCATCCGGCCGGGCATCGGTGGTGAAGTCGAGATCGTTGCCGAGCCGGCCGAGCAGCGCGTCCCGTACCGAGCCGCCGACCAGGGCAAGGGTGAACCCGGCGGCGCGGAAACGCTGGGCGAGGTCGTCGGCCACGGGGGACACCCGCAGGAGCTCGCTCACGGCGCGGCGCTGCACCTGGTTCAGTTCGTTCGGCGGCACGGAGTCACTGTTGTTGGCGTTCGGCACAACAGGAAAGGGTACGTGGCCGGACGGCGATAGCCCTCCTCTCTCGGCAGAGCCGTATGAGGACCGTCATAAACCGTCACAGCCTGGGCATCGGCCCACTCCCGTGATCTTGCGCTGCGGTCCGCAGCACTTCGGCACAGCGCGCCTCGTTACCATTCGTGGACGCACATCCGACGACCACTGACGACGACGAGGGACGGGCGAGCGCGTGGCCGAGGCGGCAGAGTTCCAGGAGACGTTCCGGGGGACGACGCCTCCTGCCGCTTTCCACCGGATGCGGTCGGTCCTGACACTGCTCGCCGTCCTGCTGGTGCTCCTGGGCGTGACCGAGTTCTCCGCCGCGCCGACGGCCCACGCCGACGGCACGGGCTCCCGTACGGTCTCGGTCTCCATCGACTCCCTGACACCGATCGCGCCCACCCAGAGCGACAAGATCACCATCTCGGGAACGGTCACCAACAAGGGCCGGTCCACCGTCAGCGCCGGACACGTCGGGCTGCGCATCGGTGGGCTGCTCTCCACCCGCAGCGAGATCGACGACATCGGCGACCGGACCGCCTTCTCCCCGGGCACCGACGGCCCGGAGCTGACCGGCCATACCCAGAAGATCGGCAAGCTGCAGCCGGGCATCTCCCGTGAGTTCCAGCTGACCGTCCCCGCGAAGGACCTCAACCTGGACCGGGACGGCGTCTACCCGCTGGGGGTCTCCTTCTCCGGACAGACCACCGACCAGCAGTACGAGCGGGTGCTCGGCATCCGCCGCACCCTGCTGCCGTGGCAGCCCTCGGGCGCGGAAGGCAAGAAGACCAAGGTCACCTTCCTCTGGCCGCTGATCTCCGACACCCACCTCACGGCCCGCACGGAGTCGGACCAGCAACAGACCCCGATCTTCCCGAACGACGACCTCGCGGCGGAGCTGGCCCCGGGCGGCCGCCTCCAGCAGATGGTGGCGCTGGGCAAAGAACTCCACGTCACCTGGGTGATCGACCCCGACCTGCTGGCCACGGTCGAGGCGATGACCAAGAGCTACCAGGTCGCGCAGCCGAACGGGAAGGTCATCCCCGGCCGGGGCCAGGCGGTCGCCAATCAGTGGCTCAGCCAGCTGCAGTCGGCGGTGTCCGGCAAGGAGATCGTCGCCCTGCCCTTCGGCGACCCGGACCTCGCCTCGCTGGCCCATCACGGCGCGGGCGTGGGCGGCGCGCTCAGCCACCTCCAGTCGGCCACGGAACTCGCCGGCGTGACCGTGGACACCATCCTGCAGGTGAAGCCGCGTACCGACTTCGCCTGGCCGGTGAACGGCGCCATCGACTCCACCATCGTCCAGGTCGCCACCTCGGCGGGCGCACACAACGTCATCGCCCGCAGCGACAGCCTCCGGGAGCCCGACGGGTCTCCCTACGCCCCCACGGCGGCCCGCCAGATCGGCGGCGGGACCACGGCCGTCGTCGCCGACGCGCGCCTGTCCACCGCCTTCGAGGGCGATCTGACGCGCGCGGGCGAAGCCTCACTCGCGGTACAGCGGTTCCTCGCCCAGAGCCTGATGATCAACAAGCAGGCGCCGGAGAACGAGCGCAGCATCGTCGTGGCCCCACAGCGCATGCCGACCACCGGCCAGGCCCAGGCGATGGCCACGGCCCTGGGCGGACTGTCCGCCGGCCGCTGGACGCAGCCGCTCGACGACCTGAGCGCCGCCGCCAAGACCAAGCCGGACCCCGCCGCCAGCCGGCGGATTCCCGGCCCCGGCGCGTACCCGGACGCCCTGCGCGCCCAGGAACTGCCCAGCGAGGCGTTCACCGAGATACAGAAGGCACAGGACGAGCTGTCCTCCTTCAAAACGATCCTCACGTCTCCGGACCGGGTGGTCATCCCCTTCGGCAGCGCGATCATCCGTGAGATGTCCACCTCGTGGCGCGGCGACCCGGCGGGCGCGTCCGACTTCCGCGCGGCCGTGCAGTCGTACCTCTCCACCCTGCAGAACCACGTCAAGCTGGTGGACAAGTCCGACGCGACCCTCTCCGGCCGCAGCGCGACGATCCCGGTGACCGTGAAGAACGGCCTGTTCCAGGGGATCGACCACCTGTACCTGCGGCTGGAGTCCACGCAGCCGAACCGTCTGAAGGTCACGGACAAGCAGCCCGTGAAGATCGACGGCGGGCACAGCCAGTCGGTGAAGTTCGAGACCAGGGCCTACGCCAACGGTCCGGTCACGGTGAAGGCACAGCTCTACACTGCCGACGGCCAGCAGGTCGGCGAGCCCATGCGCTTCACTGTGCATGTCACGTCCATCACCCCTATGGTGCTGCTGGTCATCGCCGGCGGTGTCCTCCTCCTCGTCCTCGCGGGACTCCGCATCTATCTGAAGCGCAAGCGCTCGGGCAACCGTGACGGCGCCGGGAACGGTCCGGAGGCCGGTGGTGAAGGCCCCTCGGACGGCGGCGACGACGGCGGCGAGCCCGAGCGCCCGGGGGACCCGGCGGCGGACGCCGGAACCGGGAGCGGTGAGCCCTCCCGGCCGGGTGAGAAAGTGGAACGTTGACGTGTCGTGGGGCCGGTCGGCCGCGGACGGATGAGGTGGGCTAGGGATGAACGCGCCGTACGACGGTGACCGCGGCCGGGGCGCGGGAGGTGACCGACGGGACCAGTACCCGCCGGCGCCGCCCGGTGCCCAGGGGCCGGGCCCGTACGCCCCGGACCCGTACCTCGGAGATCCCTACCCGGCCGAGCCGTACCCCGGCCGGGCGCCCGCCGACGACGACGGCGGCGTGCGGCAGGACGGCTTCCACCAGGGTGGACAGCCCGGGTACGGCCGGCCGCAATACGGCCAGCCCCAGGCCGGCCCGCCGGTCCCGCCGCCGCCCGCGCCGTCGTACCCACAGCAGCAGAGCCACCCACAGCAGCCGTGGCCTTCGGCCCCGGCGCCCGGTGACGATGAGGCGACCCAGCTCATCGGCAGCGTGAGCGGCTTCCCGGACCGGACGACGCCCCCGTCGCCCCAGCGCGACGCCTTCGCCCACCTCTACCGGGACCAGCAGCAGCCCTACGAGCCCCAGCGGCCGCAGGGCCGGCCGGTCCCGGCGCCCGGGCAGCACCCCGCGACGCCCTCGATGGAACACACCCAGCCGATGGTGCCCGCCGTGGAGCCGCCCGCGGCCGAGCCGCTCGTGGAGCCGGAGCCCGCTCCCGCTGCACCGGCGGCGAAGGGCGGCAAGGCGGCGGGCCTGCTGAAGTCGAGCGCCCTGATGGCGGCGGGCACGATGGTGTCGCGGCTCCTGGGCTTCGCCAAGCAGGCGCTGATCGTCGCTGCCCTGGGCACACAGGTGCTGGCCGACACCTACACGGTGGCCAACCAGCTGCCCGCCATGGTCTTCTTCCTGACGATCGGCGGCGGCCTCAACTCGGTCTTCATCCCGCAGCTCGTTCGCTCCATGAAGGAGGACGCGGACGGCGGAGACGCCTACGCGAACCGGCTGCTGACGCTGGTGGGCGTCATCCTGGGCGCACTCACCCTCCTGACCGTGCTGGGGGCGGAGTTCCTCGTCCCCCTGATGTCGAACGACTTCGCCAACAAGCCCGACGCCAACTCGGTGACGGTGACCTTCGTCCGTTACTGCATGCCCACCATCTTCTTCATGGGCATCCATGTGGTGATGGGGCAGATCCTCAACGCACGCGGCCGCTTCGGCGCGATGATGTGGACACCCGTCCTCAACAACGTCGTCGTCATCGCCACCTTCGGCCTCTTCCTCTGGGTCTACGGCACGGCGGGCAGCTCCCACCTGAGCGAGAACACCATCCCGCCGGAGGGCGTCCGGCTGCTGGGTGTCGGCACCCTGCTCGGTCTGGTCGTCCAGGCGCTGGCGATGATCCCCTACCTGAAGGCGGCGGGATTCAAGATCCGACCGCGCTTCGACTGGCGCGGCCACGGGCTCGGGAAAGCCGCGAAGCTGGCCAAGTGGACCATGCTCTTCGTGCTCGCCAACCAGGCGGGCAACCTGGTCGTCACCCAGCTCGCCACCGCCGCCGGCGCCGACAGCGGCCAGAACGGCACCGGCATCACGGCCTACATCAACGCCCAGCTCATCTGGAACATGCCGCAGGCCATCCTCACCGTCTCGATCATGGCGGCGATGCTCCCACGGCTGTCGCGCTCGGCAGTCGACGGGGACACCAGCGCCGTACGAGACGACATCTCCCAGGGCCTCCGCACCTCGGCCGTGGCGATCGTGCCCATCTCTTTCGCTTTCCTGGCCCTCGGCGTGCCGATCTGCACCCTGCTCTTCGGCTCCGGCGGCACCGAAGGCGCCCGCTTCTTCGGCTACGCCCTCATGGGCTTCAGCCTCGGCCTGATCCCCTTCTCGGTGCAGTACGTCGTCCTCCGCGCCTTCTACGCGTACGAGGACACCCGCACCCCCTTCTACAACACGGTCATCGTCGCCGCGGTCAACGCCTCCTGCTCGGCACTCAGCTACTTCCTCCTTCCCGCCCGCTGGGTCGTGGTCGGCATGGGCGTCTCCTACGGCCTCGCCTACGCCGTCGGTGTCGGTGTCGCATGGCGCAGGCTGCGCAACCGGCTCGGCGGCGACCTGGACGGCGCCCGCGTGGTGCGTACGTACGCCCGCCTCATCGGGGCGTGCGTTCCCGCGACGCTCATCGGCGGCGCCATCGCCTACGGCATCGGCCAGGTCCTGGGCAGCGGCGTCTTCGGTTCGCTCGCCGCCCTGATCGGCGGCGGCGTCATGCTGCTCGGCGTCTTCTACATCGCCGCCAAACGCATGCGCGTGGAAGAGGTCACCGCCATGGTCGGCATGGTGCGCGGGCGTCTGGGACGCTGACCGAGCACAACCATCACCCGTCGTCGTGTGTCGTGCAGGGCGACGGAGTGTGGGCACAATTGTCTTGGCTGCGGACAGGGTGCATCGGACGGGGAGGCAGGAGCGACGGTGGCGGAACGGAGCACGGCTGCCGTCGACGTGGCAGGCAGCAGCGGCGCGCAGGACGAACCGTCGCTGACCGCCAAGGCGGACAAGGCCACGGCCGACGGGACGGAGGCCGGGATCACCGAGGAAAGCGGCGCCGGTGCGCGCCTCGACACCGAGCGCACGACGGACGGAAAGGCCCCGCGCGGCGACCGCGCGCCCGAACTGCACAGCGGACACAAGCTCGCCGGGCGGTACCGCCTGGAGGAGTGCGTCACCCGTCTGGAGGGATTCAGCAGCTGGCGTGCTGTCGACGAGAAGCTGCGCCGGGCCGTCGGCGTCCACCTGCTGCCGGCCGATCACCCGCGGGCCCGTACGGTACTCGCGGCGGCCCGCTCCGCCGCACTGCTGGGTGACCCGCGCTTCGTCCAGGTCCTCGACGCCGTCGAGGAGGACGACCTCGTCTACGTCGTCCACGAGTGGCTGCCCGACGCCACCGAACTGACCTCGGTACTGGCCTCCGGCCCCATGGAGGCGTTCGACGCCTACCAGCTCGTCAGCCAGGTGTCGCAGGCCATGGCGGCCGCCCATCGGGAGGGCCTCGCCCATCTGCGGCTCGGCCCCGGCTGCGTGCTGCGCACCGGCTCGGGCCAGTACCGCATCCGCGGGCTCGCCGTGATGGCGGCACTTCGCGGCATCACCTCCGATTCCCCCCAGCGCACCGACACCGAGGCCATCGGCGCCCTGCTGTACGCCGCCCTCACCCAGCGCTGGCCCTACGAAGGCGATGCCCACGGCCTGGCCGGGCTGCCCAAGGGCGTCGGTCTCATCGCCCCCGACCAGGTGCGAGCCGGGGTTCACCGAGGCCTCTCCCAGTTGGCGATGCGCGCGCTCGTCAATGACGGTGCCACCGCATCCCGCCAGGAACCGCCCTGCACCACACCGGAAGAACTCGCCAAGGCCGTCTCGGCCATGCCGCGAGTCCGCCCCCCGGAGACGCCGTTCTCCGCCACACCGGCCTATCCACGCCCCCAGCCGGGCGGCGGCTACGGGCCGCAGGCCCTCCATCCCGCCGCTCCTCCGCCGCCCCCGCTGCAGAGCCGGACCGGGACGGCCATCAAGTGGATCGTCTCCTCACTGCTCATCGCCGCACTGGGCCTGGGCAGCTGGCAGCTCGCCGATGCCCTGCTCAAGCACACCGACTCTGACGATGACCCCCAGCAGTCACAGCTGTCGGACAACGAGGCCAAGAAGAAGATCGTCAGCCATGCGCTGAAGATCATGGGTGCTCAGGAATACGCCACGGACGGCGGCCTTCAGCACCCGGGGCAGGTACCGAACACCTACGACAAGCAGGCCGGGACAGCCTGGCGGTCGCTCTCCTTCAACGATCAGCTGGCACCCAACTCCTACAAGGACGGCGTCGGCATCGTCTATGACCTGGGCAAGGAGGAACAGGTCACCAAGGCGGAGATCGACATGATCCACGAAGGCGGCACGACGATCTCGCTCTACGCCGCCGACAGCCTGACTCCCTCCGGCCCGCCGAGCACGATGAAGAAGCTCTCCGAGGTCACGGAGAACGGTCGCACCGTGCAGTTCTCCCTCAAGAAGCCCGCCAAGACGCGCTACGTGCTGGTGTGGATCACGGCCATGCCCAATGCCGGGCAGGAGCAGTACAGCAGGGCCGGCCACAAGCAGGGCATCACCGAGGTCCGCTTCCGCGGCCGCTGACCGAGAGACCCTGGCCCCTACCCAGCCGATCCCCCTCCTCTCTAAGTTGGTCTCAACAACAGATCGCGCGCGAGACAGCGCTCTCAGGGCGGGGTGAGTGCCATCGCAGAGGACGGACGGCAGCAGCGGACGCCGACGGCCGGCAGTGACAGCGAGCTGCTCGCCCTGCATGTCGCCGGAGATCCCGAAGCCTTCAGCGAACTCGTACGGCGCCACCGGGACCGGCTGTGGGCGGTGGCCCTCCGAACCCTCGGCGACCGGGAGGAAGCGGCGGACGCCGTACAGGACGCTCTCGTCTCCGCCTACCGCGCGGCACACACCTTCCGCGGCCAGTCGGCTGTCACCACCTGGCTGCACCGCATCACCGTGAACGCCTGCCTGGACCGAGCCCGCAAGGCCGCCGCGCGCCGGACGTCACCCCTGGCCGAGACCGAGAAGCTTGAACACCTTCTGGAGCCCCATGAGTCCGCCGCCGAGCCGGCCGAGCGGAGCGATCTCCACAGAGAGCTGCTTCGGGCCCTCGCAACCTTGCCACCCGATCAGCGTGCCGTTCTCGTCCTGGTCGATATGCAGGGTTATCCGGTAGCCGAGGCGGCAGCCGTATTGAATGTTCCTGTGGGCACGGTGAAGAGCCGGTGCGCCAGAGCACGGGCGAGACTGCTGCCGATGCTCACCCATCTGCGTCCCGACGGCAGGGGTAGCCCTCGGTCCGAGAGGGAAAGGAACCGGTCGCAGGCATCGTCCGTCCCACCACCGGCTGGACGGAGTGACGTGGACCCAGTGAAGGGCGGAGGTGGGCGAGCGTGACCTCGACGACCGGCACGGACGGGCACCCGGAGGTCTCGGAGATCTCCGCACTCGCCGAGGGAGTGCTCTCTCCCGCGCGCAGCGCGGACCTACGGGAGCATCTGGCCGACTGCATGGTCTGCGACGACGTCCGGGCTTCCCTCGACGAGATCCGCGAGCTGCTGGGCACCCTCCCCGGCCCGGCAAGGATGCCGGCGGACGTCGCCGGCAGGATCGACGCGGCCCTCGCGGCCGAGGCCCTGCTCGATGCGACAGCTCCCCAGGAGGCGGTCTCGACCGTTTCACGTGAAACCGCGACGATCATCGCAGGGCAGGTTTCACGTGAAACGCCGTACCCCCCGGCCCCCGACATCGACAGCTCGGTTTCACGTGAAACACCGCTCTGTGACCGGCCCGCCGGGCGCTCTCGGAGCACTGTGGGGCCAGGCCGCCAGTCGGTGCCCGGGAAGCCTTCCGGGAAGTCGGTCGCCACTCGTGGCCACCGCTGGCGCCGTACGTTGCTGGGTACCGCCTGCGCCGCTGCCGCCATCGGCGTGAGCACCTTCCTGCTCAGCACAGGGGAAGACGGGGGGGACCATTCCACGCTGCGAGCGGACAGCCCGAGCCCTTCCGCGGTCGCCGTGGCCGAACTCAAGACACGGGTGCACAACGCGCTGTCGAACCTCAAGCCGGCCGAGACACGCGGCATGCGGGCCCAGGACGGACCCGAGCCCTACCTGGGATCGGACAGCACCGCCCCGCACTGTGTGCGGCAAGGCATCGGCCGCTCGGATGCCGCCCTCGCGGTACGCCAGGAACGCTTCACCGGAACGGACACCTACCTGGTGATCTACCCGCACTCCCGTGACGCGACGCTCGTTGACGTCTATGTCGTCGCGGCGGACTGTGTCGGCACCTCCTCCGGCAGGCCCGGGAAGGTGCTGGTAAGCGAGACGGTTTCGCGTTCCTGAGCCGTTTCTCCGGCTGCTGCGATGCCTCTGGGGGAATGCTCGCCCCGTAGGATCCGTTGGGTGGGGTGAGACCCAGCAAGGACCCAGTCAGCAGTCGGCAGAGACAAGGAAGACACCCGTGAGCGACGTCCGCAACGTGATCATTATTGGCTCCGGGCCCGCGGGCTACACGGCCGCGCTCTACACCGCCCGCGCTTCTCTGAAGCCGCTGGTGTTCGAGGGCGCCGTAACCGCCGGTGGTGCACTGATGAACACCACCGAGGTGGAGAACTTCCCCGGCTTCCGCGACGGCATCATGGGCCCTGACCTCATGGACAACATGCGGGCCCAGGCCGAGCGCTTCGGTGCCGAGCTCATCCCGGACGATGTCACGGCCGTCGACCTCACCGACGAGATCAAGACCGTCACGGACTCCGCCGGCACCGTGCACCGGGCCAAGGCCGTCATCGTGACCACCGGTTCCCAGCACCGCAAGCTCGGCCTGCCGCGCGAGGACGAGCTGTCGGGTCGCGGTGTGTCCTGGTGCGCCACCTGCGACGGGTTCTTCTTCAAGGACCAGGACATCGCCGTGGTCGGCGGTGGCGACACCGCGATGGAGGAGGCCACCTTCCTGTCGCGCTTCGCGAAGTCGGTCACCGTCATCCACCGCCGTGAGGCCCTGCGCGCCAGCAAGGCCATGCAGGAGCGGGCCTTCGCCGACCCGAAGATCTCCTTCGTCTGGGACAGTGAGGTCGCCGAGATTCACGGCGACGCCAAGCTCTCCGGGCTGACCCTGCGCAACGTCAAGACCGGCGAGACCTCGGAGCTGCCGGTGACCGGCCTCTTCATCGCCATCGGTCACGACCCCCGCACCGAGCTCCTCAAGGGCCAGCTCGAGCTGGACGACGAGGGCTACCTCAAGGTGGACGCGCCGTCCACCCGCACCAACCTGCCGGGCGTCTTCGCCGCCGGTGACGTCGTCGACCACACGTACCGCCAGGCGATCACCGCGGCGGGCACCGGCTGCTCCGCGGCCCTGGATGCGGAGCGTTACCTGGCCGCCCTGGGCGACGGCGAGAACGTCCGCGAGCCCGAGCAGAGCGCCTGACCCCCTCCCCCCGCCCCCCCACAGAGAAGAATCAAGGAGACCGCAATGGCTCTCAAGGCCGTGACCGACGCGTCCTTCGACGAGGACGTCATCAAGAGCGACAAGCCCGTGCTGGTGGACTTCTGGGCCGAGTGGTGTGGCCCCTGCCGCCAGATCGCTCCCTCGCTCGAGGCCATTGCCGCCGAGCACGGTGACAAGCTCGAGATCGTCAAGCTGAACATCGACGAGAACCCGACGACCGCCGCCAAGTACGGCGTGATGTCGATCCCGACCCTCAACCTCTACAAGGGCGGCGAGGTCGTGCAGACCATCGTGGGTGCCAAGCCGAAGGCCGCCCTGGAGCGCGAGCTGACGGACGTCATCCACGCCAAGTAAGCGGTGCGTCGACGTTTCACGTGAAACAGGGGCCGTTCCCGTACGGGGGACGGCCCCTGTTCCGTGCTCCGGCTACAACGGGCGGAGCGCCGGCTCCTTCTGCACCGCGCCCAGCAGCCGGTCCAACGCCAGCTCCACGTCCTCCTTCCAGGACAACGCGGACCGCAGTTCAAGCCGGAGCCGGGGATAACGCGGATGTTGGCGCACGGTCTTGAAGCCCACGGCCAGCAGATGGTCGGCCGGGAGTACACACGCGGGCTCCTTCCACCGCGCGTCGCCGAACGCTTCGATGGCCTTGAACCCTCGCCTCAATACGTCCTTGGCGACCGTCTGCACCATGACGCGCCCGAGCCCCTGGCCCTGGAAGCCCGGTGCGAGCCAAGCGGTCATCAGTTGCACGGCGTCAGCGGCCACCGGGCTGGTGGGAAACGCCGTCGCCCGGGGCACATAGGCCGGCGGAGCGTAAAGGACGAAGCCGGCCGGTTCGTCGTCCACGTAGACGACCCGGCCGCACGATCCCCATTCCAGGAGTACGGCCGAGATCCAGGCCTCTTTCTCCAGCTCGGGACGGCCTGCCCTCAGTGCGGCCTCACCGCTGACGGGGTCAAGCTCCCAGAACACACACGCCCGGCAGCGCTTGGGAAGGTCCGGCAGATTGTCCAGAGTGAGCGGTACGAGGCGACGCCCCATGGAGCCAGTTCCTCACTTCCTACCCGTGCCGCGCCGCGGGCGGCACTCAGCGCGTTGCGCTCCCTGAGCAGGCCGCCGACGAATCCGCCGACCGCGCCCAGACTCAGGCCCGTCGCCACCAGTCCGGTCCGGCTCACCATTCGCATGGCCTCGTTCCTCCGTCAACTGCGTTCGCATGTCCGACGTGGTGGTGCCATACCTCAACGCATCGTATCCACCGGCGGTTTGGGCCGACAGCCGACCAAGGCAAAGGGGCGGGGCGTGTTCCACGGGAAACTCGTTGTTTCACGTGGAACACGCCCCGCCCCACTCGGTCCCGATCGGACGCGCTAGCCGTCCGCGTCCTCGGAGCCCGTGTCCGACAGCTTCTGCTCCAGCACACCGCCCTCACCCGGGGCGAGCGTGCTGAGAATTCGCTCAAGATCCTCAATCGAGGCGAACTCGACGACGATCTTGCCCTTCTTCTGCCCGAGGTCGACCTTGACCCGCGTCTCAAAGCGGTCGGACAGCCGGGATGCCAGGTCACTGAGCGCCGGAGAGACCCGGGCACCGGCCCGCGGCCCCTTGGCCTTCGCCGACTTCTTCGTCCGGGAGCCCATCAGCTGGACGATCTCTTCCACCGACCGCACCGACAGGCCCTCCTGCACAATGCGGCGGGCGAGCTTCTCCTGCTCCTCCACGTCGTCCACGGCGAGGAGAGCCCGGCCGTGTCCGGCGGAGAGCACGCCCGATGCCAGCCGGAGCTGCACCTCGGGCGACAGCTTGAGGAGTCGGAGCGTGTTGGAGACCTGCGAGCGTGAACGCCCGATGCGGTCCGCCAGCTCGTCATGCGTGCAGGCGAAGTCCTTGAGCAGCTGATCGTAGGCCGCCGCTTCCTCCAGCGGGTTCAGCTGTGCGCGGTGGAGGTTCTCCAGGAGAGCGTCCAGGAGGAGCTTCTCGTCTTCCGTCGCCCTGACGATGGCCGGGATGCTCTCCAGGCCCGCCTCACGGCAGGCGCGCCAGCGGCGCTCTCCCATGATGAGCTCGTACCGCTCCGGGGCCAGCTGCCGGACGACCACCGGCTGCAGCAGTCCCACTTCGCGGATCGACGTGACCAGCTCCGCCAGAGCGTCCTCGTCGAACACCTCACGCGGCTGCCGGGGGTTGGGTGTGATGGCATCCAGGGGCAGCTCGGCGAAGTGCGCTCCCGCCACCGTCTCCACGGGCTCGGCCTCAGGCTCGGGCTTCCGGACGTCCACCGGTTCAGCGGCGAGCGCTCCGCCTTCCAGGGCCGACACGCCGGCCGGCGCGATCCCCCGGTCGGCGGTCAGCAGCGGCACCGCAGTGGGAGACGTGGCACCGGGCCCCACCGTGGGGGTGCCGATCTCCGCCCCCTTCGGTGCTGCCGGGATCAGGGCCCCGAGCCCGCGGCCCAGTCCTCTACGTCGTTCACTCACTGCAGCCCCTCCGACATGCTGTGCTGGTCCTGCTGTTGTTGATGACCCACCGGCTGGTGACCCACCGGCTGATGACCCACCGTATGGGCGTTGGTGTCGTCGTAATGCACGGCGACGCCCCGCAGCGCGATCTCGCGGGCCGCCTCCATGTACGACAACGCCCCACTGGATCCCGGGTCATAAGTGAGTACGGTCTGGCCGTAGCTCGGGGCCTCGGAAATCCGGACCGAGCGCGGGATGCTGGTTCTCAGCACCTCCTGGCCGAAGTGGCTGCGCACCTCGTCGGCCACCTGGGAGGCCAGCCGGGTGCGTCCGTCGTACATGGTCAGCAGGATGGTCGACACATGCAGCTTCGGGTTGAGGTGACCGCGGACGAGTTCCACGTTCCGCAGCAGCTGCCCCAGGCCCTCCAGCGCGTAGTACTCGCACTGGATCGGAATCAGCACCTCGGCGCCGGCGACCAGCGCGTTGACCGTCAGCAGCCCCAGCGAGGGCGGGCAGTCGATGAGGATGTAGTCCAGCGGCTGCTCGTAGGCCTTGATGGCCCGGTCCAGCCGGCTCTCCCGGGCCACCAAGGAGACGAGCTCGATCTCGGCACCGGCCAGGTCGATGGTGGCCGGTGCGCAGAAGAGGCCTTCCACGTCCCGGACCGGCTGGACGACATCGGAGAGCTTTCTCTGATCCACCAGCACGTCGTAGATGGACGGCACGTCGGCATGGTGATCGATACCCAGGGCCGTCGAGGCATTGCCCTGCGGGTCCAGGTCGACGACGAGTACCCGGTTGCCGTGCAGCGCCAGGGAGGCGGCCAGGTTCACCGTGGTCGTCGTCTTGCCGACGCCACCCTTCTGGTTGGCCACCACCATGACCCGCGTCTGGTCGGGCCGTGGCATCCGGGTTTCACGTGAAACGACCTCCGCGGCGCCCAAGGGGCCGGGCACCGGTTCGGAGTCGGCGGGGCGGGGGCCGGGGACCGGGTCGGCCATCGGCCCCGCGATATTGGCGTCGGACCGCAAGGATTCACTCTCCTCGACATCAGGCTCGCGATGGGGAGAGCCTGCCATGGTTCGCCGGGTACGAACCAGTGAGGCCCACTCTCCTGTGGATGAATCCACCGTGCCTGTGGATACCGGGGGAGGCTCCACAGCGTCGGCCGGCCGGCGGTCGCGGGCCGCGGCTGCGCGACCGCGCCCGATGATCCCTTGCAGCAACGAGCGATGTTTCACGTGAAACACGATGCCCGCGACCCTTGGCTACCCTGCCACGACACTCCGTGACGCATACTTTAGGCAGCTTGTATGGAGCACTCCCGGTACCGCCGGCCGGAGTAATCAGCGGCGTCGGCGCGACCGGCTCGTCCGAGCGGCCTTGGCCCGCTTCGCCGCGAAGCGGACGCCGCCGGGGCTCTCCCCGACCTCGACCCGCACCAGCGTGGACGGCGGGTCCACCACACCCTCGCCGACCTGCAAGACGGACGTCCGCTCCACGCCGAGCTTGCTGAGGGCGGCGCGGGCCCCCTTCAGCTCCTCCTCGGCGGTGTCGCCCTTGAGGGCCAGCATCTCGCCGTACGGCCGCAGCAGGGGGACGCCCCAGCCGGCCAGCCGGTCCAGCGGGGCCACCGCGCGCGCCGTCACCACGTGCACGGGCGGAAGCTTGCCCAGGACCTCCTCGGCACGGCCGCGGACGACCGTGACATGGTCCAGGCCGAGCAGTTCGACGACCTCGGACAGGAAGGTCGTCCGCCGCAGCAGCGGCTCCAGCAGGGTGATCTGGAGGTCGGGACGGACCAGGGCGAGCGGGATGCCCGGCAGACCGGCACCCGAGCCCACGTCGCACACGGAGACGTCCTCGGGGACGGCCTCGGAGAGCACGGCGCAGTTCAGCAGGTGCCGCTCCCAGAGCCGGGGAACCTCCCGGGGGCCGATCAGCCCACGCCGGACGCCCGCGTCCGCGAGCAGTTCGGCGTAGCGGACGGCATCCTGAAAGCGGTCACCGAAAACCGCCCGTGCCTCCGGGGGCGCCGGGGGGAGCTCCGCTGCCTCTTCCACAGTGAACCGTCCTTCCGTACCACGTTGTATCGACGACTCTGCGTATCGACGAATCTGTGGGACCCCGAACCTCGGAGTCCGATGTCAGGCTGACAAGGTTCGGCCCCGCCTGCGTACAGACGGGGCCGAAGCTACCGGGAAACGGGAGCAGGTCACACCGGCAGGACGACCACGCGGCGCTGGGGCTCCTCGCCCTCGGACTCGCTGCGCAGGCCGGCCGCGGCCACCGCGTCGTGGACGACCTTGCGCTCGAACGGCGTCATCGGGTCGAGCTTGACCGGCTTGCCGCCGCGCTTCGCGTCCTCGACGGCCTGGGCACCCAGCTTGGCGAGTTCCTCGCGCTTGCGGGCGCGGAAGCCGGCGATGTCGAGCATCAGACGGCTGCGGTCACCGGTCTCCCGGTTGACCGCGAGCCGGGTGAGCTCCTGGAGCGCCTCCAGCACCTCGCCGTCGCGGCCCACCAGCTTCTGCAGATCCCGGCTGGTGGAGTCGCTGATGATCGACACGGACGCCCGGTCGGCCTCGACGTCCATGTCGATGTCACCGTCCAGGTCGGCGATGTCGAGCAGACCCTCCAGGTAGTCGGCCGCGATCTCGCCCTCCTGCTCCAGGCGGGTCAGCGAGTCGGTGCCCTCGGCGGCGTCCGCACGGGTCTGGTGCTGGGTGTCCGTCACGGTGGGGCTCCTTCGTTACTTCTTGGACGACGGGTGCTTGGGCCGCTGCGGGCCGCCCTTGCGCTGCCCGGACTTGGCACCGCGGGACGAACCCCCGCCCTGCTTGGACTTGGCGTCCTCCGGCTGCTGCTTGGCACCGTTCCCCGAGGAGGCCTTGGTGCGGGCCTGCGGGCGGCCGGCCGGCTGCTGTCCGGTGGCCGGAGCGGCGGTGCGCTTGGCCTTCGGCTGACGCTTGGGCTGCTGACGGGCGGCGCGCGCGGCCTCGGCGGCCTGCTTGGCCTCGACCTCCGCCGGGTCCTCCTTGAGCTTGCCCTTGGCCCGCAGCCGCTCCTGGCGCTGCTGGTAGGCGAGGCTGCCCGGGGTGGGGTTGCGGCGGATGATGAACATCTGCTGGCCCATAGTCCACACGTTCGTGGTCAGCCAGTAGACCAGGACACCGACCGGGAAGTTGATGCCGAAGACGGCGAACATGATCGGGAAGATGTACATCAGCATCTTCTGCTGCTGCATGAAGGGCGTCTTGACCGTGAGGTCGACGTTCTTCGTCATCAGCTGGCGCTGCGTGTAGAACTGCGACAGCGACATCAGAACGATCATGACCACCGTGACGACGCGGACGTCGGTGACGGTGGAACCGAGCTTCTCGATCTTGCTCGCGCTGTCCAGGAACTTCACGGACAGCGGGGCGCCGAAGATGTGGGCCTCACGGGCGCTCGCCAGCAGGTCGTGGTTGATGACCCCGACCGTCTTGCCCTGGGCGATGTGGTTGAGGACCTGGTACAGCGAGATGAAGAACGGCGACTGGGCCAGGATCGGGAGACAGCTCGAGAGCGGGTTGGTGCCCGTCTCCTTGTAGAGCTTCATCATCTCTTCGGACTGGCGCTGCCGGTCGCTCTTGTAGCGCTCCTGGATCGCCTTCATCTTCGGCTGGAGCGCCTGCATGTTCCGGGTCGCCTTGATCTGCTTCACGAAGAGCGGGATCAGGCAGATGCGGATCAGGACCACCAGCGAGACGATCGACAGACCCCACGCCCATCCGCTGTTCTTGTCGAAGATCAGACTGAAGAACGAGTGGAACTGGACGATGATCCAGGAAACTGCGTAATAAAGGGGCTTGAGGACCGTGTCCACGTATCAGGCTCCTTGGGCGTTGGGCTGAGTCTCGGGCTGTGCGGCGGCCCCGGCTACGGGGTGTCCGCCCAGTCGGCTCCTCAGCCGCTGGTGCCAGACCGGACGCTTCCGGGGAGGTACGTGGTCGACGCCACCGAGCGACCACGGATTACAGCGCAGGATGCGCCAGGCCGTCAGCACCGTCCCCTTGATCGCGCCGTGCACCTGGATGGCCGTGTAGCCGTAGTGCGAGCACGACGGGTAGTACTTGCAGACCGGGCCGAGCAGGGGACTGATGGTCCACTGGTACAACTTGATCAACCACAGCAGCGGGTACTTCACCGTGCACTCCCTCCCGGGTCATGGCCGGGGTTCCGGGGAACCGAGGTATCGGTACCCGGGGGATTGCAGCTTCGCGGCGCCCCTCCCAACAGCCGCTGCAGCGCGGTATCGAGATCACGGGCGAGCTGACCGAAGTCCGCCTCGCCCGCGCCCGGCAGGGCTCGCACCACCACCAGGCTACCGGCGGGCAGCGTGTCGAGCCGGTCACGCACGAGGTGGCGCAGCCGGCGTTTGACACGGTTGCGGATCACCGCACCGCCCACCGCCTTGCTCACGACGAAACCCGCACGTGCCGGGGGGACACTTCCCCCAGGCGCGTGCGGGTCCGTTTCACTGCGGAGGTGGACGACGAGGAGTGGGCGCCCGGCCCTGCGTCCTCGTCGAACCGCGGTCGCGAAGTCCTCGCGCCGCCTCAGCCGAGACTCGGAAGGCAGCACGTCATGGACCTTGAGTCAGGCTGCTCAGGCCGACAGGCGGGCGCGACCCTTGCCACGGCGGGACGCGAGGATCGCGCGGCCGGCACGGGTGCGCATGCGCAGGCGGAAGCCGTGGGTCTTCGCACGACGGCGGTTGTTCGGCTGGAAGGTGCGCTTGCTCACTCGGGGACTCCAGAAATGAATCGTGTGATGGCGGGACATCGCCTGGCTGTCACCGTGCGCCCACGAGGAGACTCGCAATACGCAAGGCACCGCTTCACGATCACATCCCCACTTGGAGGGAGTGCGACCCTTGCCCATCGGAGGCAGGCGGCAGCAGCCATCGACAACTCGACCTGGTCACGGTACGCGCCGTTACGCCATCCGGTCAAACCGGCAGCGCACCAGCATTAACCGTAGCCTCCCGGAGGCCCCGCGCGTGCCAGCCGTGCCCGGGTGAGGCGCCGTGGACCGCCCCATGGCACATTTGTACACACCCTGTGGACAACGACTTGAACGACGTGCCACGGCCTGACTACCGTGGCTGAACTCCGAATCCTTCCCGCCCGTCCCGAGAACCACACATTCGTGGGACCGGAGGGCGCCCCCGCTGACCGAGAGAGCGTGCCCTGTGGCTGACCTGCCTGCCGATCTTGCCGCAGTGTGGCCGCGCGTGCTGGAGCAGCTCCTGGGCGAGGGAAGAGTAGAGAGCAAGGACGAGCACTGGATCAAGCGCTGTCAGCCGCTGGCCCTGGTCGCGGACACGGCGCTGCTCGCCGTCCCCAACGAGTTCGCCAAGGGCGTACTGGAGGGGCGGCTGGCCCCGGTCGTCAGTGACGCCCTCAGCCGGGAGTGCGGCCGGCCCATCCGCATCGCGATCACCGTCGACAACTCGGTCGGCGAGCCGGCGGCGCCACAGCAGCCCGCGCACGAAGAGCGCTCGCACAACGGCCAGGGCCGTGACACGTACGAGGGGTACGACGGACGCTCCGGTTACGACGGCCGGGACGGTTACGGCCGCGGCGCCGGCGACGACCTGCCGACCGTCCGCCCCGCCTACCCCGACTACCAGCAGTCCCGCGCCGAGCCGGGCTCCTGGCCGCGCCACACGGGCCCCGGCGGTCCGGGCCCCGGCCGGACGCCGGACCGGGGCGACTACGGCTGGCAGCAGCCGCGGCTCGGCTTCGCCGAGAACGACCGCGACCCCTATGCCTCCCCGCAGCACCCGTCCTCCGGCTACGAGCAGCAACGGGATTCCGGCGGGTACCGGCCCGGCGGGGGCGAGCGGTCCTACGAGCAGCAGCGCGAGCTGCCGGACGCCCGCGGCCGTGGCGCCGGCCAGGGGGACCGCCCGGTGCCCGGCGGCTCCGGCGCGTCGGGCACGGGCAAGTCGTCGGGGTCCGGCCCGGGCGAGCCGACCGCCCGGCTGAACCCCAAGTACCTCTTCGACACCTTCGTCATCGGCGCGTCCAACCGGTTCGCGCACGCGGCGGCCGTGGCGGTCGCCGAGGCGCCGGCGAAGGCGTACAACCCCCTCTTCATCTACGGGGAGTCGGGGCTCGGCAAGACCCACCTGCTGCACGCGATCGGACACTACGCGCGCAGTCTCTACCCGGGCACCCGGGTGCGGTACGTGAGCTCCGAGGAGTTCACCAACGAGTTCATCAACAGCATCCGCGACGGCAAGGCGGACGCGTTCCGCAAGCGCTACCGCGACATGGACATCCTGCTGGTCGACGACATCCAGTTCCTCGCGAGCAAGGAGTCGACGCAGGAGGAGTTCTTCCACACCTTCAACACCCTCCACAACGCGAACAAGCAGATCGTGCTCTCCTCGGACCGGCCGCCCAAGCAGCTGGTGACCCTGGAGGACCGGCTCCGCAACCGCTTCGAGTGGGGTCTGATCACCGACGTCCAGCCGCCCGAGCTGGAGACCCGGATCGCGATCCTCCGGAAGAAGGCGGTCCAGGAGCAGCTCAACGCGCCGCCGGAGGTCCTGGAGTTCATCGCCTCCCGGATCTCGCGGAACATCCGCGAGCTCGAGGGCGCCCTCATCCGCGTCACGGCGTTCGCCAGCCTCAACCGGCAGCCCGTGGACCTCGGCCTCACCGAGATCGTCCTCAAGGACCTCATCCCGGGCGGCGAGGACGCCTCGCCGGAGATCACCGCGCCGGCCATCATGGCCGCCACCGCCGACTACTTCGGGCACACCGTGGAGGACCTGTGCGGCGCCTCGCGCAGCCGGGTGCTGGTGACGGCGCGCCAGATCGCCATGTACCTCTGCCGTGAGCTCACGGACCTGTCGCTGCCGAAGATCGGCGCGCAGTTCGGCGGGCGCGACCACACGACCGTGATGCACGCGGACCGCAAGATCCGCGCGTTGATGGCCGAGCGGCGGTCCATCTACAACCAGGTGACCGAGCTGACCAACCGCATCAAGAACGGCTGACAGGGCCGCGCCGAGGGCGCGTGGACGCCTCCCAGGGCGCTCCGGGACGGTTCCCGGGGCGCCCTTCGCCGTTCCGGACGGCGTCGCCTCGCGGCCACCTCGTTCGAATAGGGACCCCCGTCACCCCGTTCTCCACAGAATCCGCCCCCGAGACCCGTCCACATCCTGGGGACTGGGAAGTTATCCAGATGATGTCCACAGCGGGCCCTGTTGACAGCCCATCAGTGGAGGTCAGAGGGGTGTGGAAGTGTGGGGAACCGAAGTCCACAGCCTGTGGATGACGGAACGGCCCCCAGCGGTCGCGCCGGTTGTCCACCGGCCGCCCACAGGAAGATCGGCGTTGTACACAGCCTTTCCCCAGGGTTGTCCACTGTTCGGCAACGAAACGCCCGAGGTCACCGCGCCGAGTGAAAGGCGTCACACCAAGCTGCCGGGTTGGGCTGTGGGGAACCTGGGTAAAGCTGGGGACGAGCCTGGGGAGAAGTGCGCCCTGCCTGTGCACCGCCTGTGCAGAACTTTTGTTTCTCCACAGTGACCCCCTGTTTTCCACCGTGGCCGCCCACAGGGGCAGTGGACAAAAAATCCGGCCTGACCAGGGCAAAGGAAGTTTTCCACGGTTTCCACAGGCCCTACTACTACGACCACTGAGATCAACCGGGGAACTCGCTTCGAAGTGGGCCCTGTGCACAACTCGGCCCGAGGCCGCGCCACGCCGTCGGGTGCGACTTGACCCCGAGCAGCACCGGCTGTCAGCGGCGTACGTCAGACTGGTCTCCGGCTTCGTAGCCGTCGAAGGCCGACGAAGCCGGACGAAGCCCGACGAAGACAGCCCAGCAGGGCCAGCCAGCAACAAGCAGGAGGCGGTTCCGGTGAAGATCCGGGTGGAGCGCGATGTACTCGCGGAGGCAGTGGCCTGGGCGGCCCGCAGCCTCCCGGCCCGTCCGCCGGTGCCGGTCCTCGCGGGACTGCTGCTGAAGGCCGAGGACGGTTCGCTCAGCCTCTCCGGCTTCGACTACGAGGTCTCGGCCCGAGTCTCCGTCGAGGCCGATGTGGAGGAGGACGGCACCGTCCTCGTCTCCGGCCGGCTGCTCGCCGACATCTGCCGCGCACTTCCCAACAGGCCTGTGGAGATCTCCACCGACGGCGTCCGCGCCACCGTGGTCTGCGGCTCCTCGCGATTCACACTCCACACCCTGCCTGTGGAGGAGTACCCGGCGCTGCCCCAGATGCCCACCGCCACCGGCACCGTCCCGGCCGAGGTGTTCGCGTCCGCCGCCGCCCAGGTCGCCATCGCCGCCGGCCGTGACGACACCCTCCCGGTGCTCACCGGTGTGCGCATCGAGATCGAGGGCGACACCGTCACCCTGGCCTCCACGGACCGCTACCGCTTCGCCGTCCGCGAGTTCATGTGGAAGCCGGAGACCCCCGACGTCTCCGCCGTCGCCCTGGTCCCCGCCAAGACGCTGCTGGACACCGCCAAGTCGCTCAGCGGCGGCGACTCCGTCTCGCTGGCGCTCTCGGGCTCCGGCGCGGGCGAGGGCCTCATCGGCTTCGAGGGCGCCGGCCGCCGCACCACCACGCGGCTGCTGGAAGGCGACCTGCCGAAGTACCGCACCCTGTTCCCGACCGAGTTCAACTCGGTCGCCGTGATCGAGACGGCCCCCTTCGTCGAGGCCGTCAAGCGCGTGGCCCTGGTCGCCGAGCGCAACACCCCGGTCCGCCTGAGCTTCGAGCAGGGCGTGCTGATCCTGGAGGCCGGCTCCAGCGACGACGCACAGGCTGTGGAAAAGGTCGACGCGCGGCTGGAGGGCGACGACATCTCCATCGCCTTCAACCCCGGCTTCCTGCTGGAGGGCCTCTCCGCGATCGACTCCCCGGTCGCCCAGCTCTCCTTCACCACGTCCACCAAGCCGGCGCTGCTCAGCGGCAAGCCCGCGGTCGACGCGGAGGCGGACGAGGCGTACAAGTACCTGATCATGCCGGTGCGGCTGTCGGGCTGACGCTCCGGCCCGACGCCCCCGGCGGCTGGGTGCGCGAGGGTCGTCCCTCGCAAGAGCGCAGCATGCCGGTGCGGCTGTCGGGCTGATGCTCCGGCCCGACGCCCCCGGTGGCCGGGTGCGCGAGGGTCGTCCCTCGCAAGAGCGCGGCATGCCGGTGCGGCTCTCGGGCTGACGCCCGGCCGACGGGCCGCGGTGTCCCCCGCGCGGAGCATCCGGCGGGAGACGGGAGCGGCGCATGCACGGAGGACGGGCGGGTAACCGCCCCACCGTTTGAGCGCTCGGTCCCGACAGGTGTGCACGGATCCCCGGGCGTAGGCTCGGATCCGGGTAAACCGCTACGACTACGGCATAGAGGATCACTGATGGAGCTCGGTCTCGTCGGTCTCGGCAAGATGGGCGGCAACATGCGCGAGCGCATCCGCCGCGCAGGCCACACCGTCATCGGATACGACCGCAATGCGGACCTCGCGGACGTCCACAGCCTCCGGGAGCTTGTGGATTCCCTGAAGGGTCCGCGAGTCGTGTGGGTCATGGTCCCCGCCGGCGCGGCGACCCAGTCCACGATCGACGAGCTGGGCGAGTTGCTGTCGCCCGGCGACGTCGTCGTCGACGGCGGCAACTCCCGCTGGACGGACGACGAGAAGCACGCCGAGGAGCTCGCCGCCAAGGGCATCGGCTTCGTGGACTGCGGCGTCTCGGGCGGCGTCTGGGGCCTGGAGAACGGCTACGCCCTGATGTACGGCGGCGACGCCGAGCACGTCGCGAAGGTGCAGCCGATCTTCGACGCGCTGAAGCCCGAGGGCGAATTCGGCTCCGTGCACGCCGGCAAGGTCGGCGCGGGCCACTTCGCCAAGATGGTCCACAACGGCATCGAGTACGCCATGATGCAGGCGTTCGCCGAGGGCTGGGAGCTGCTGGAGGCGGTCGACTCCGTCACCGACGTGCGCGAGATCTTCCGCTCCTGGCAGGAGGGCACGGTCATCCGCTCCTGGCTGCTGGACCTCGCGGTCAAGGCCCTGGACGACGACGAGCACCTCGACAAGCTGCGCGGTTACGCGTCCGACTCGGGCGAGGGCCGCTGGACGGTCGAGGCCGCCATCGACAACGCGGTGCCGCTTCCGGCGATCACCGCGTCCCTCTTCGCCCGCTTCGCGTCCCGCCAGGACGACTCGCCGCAGATGAAGATGATCGCCGCGCTGCGCAACCAGTTCGGCGGCCACGCGGTCGAGAGCAAGTAACACCCCGCGTACCAGACCACGCGAATCAGGAGGCTCGGCGCGCACCCATGCACGTTTCGCATCTCTCGCTCGCCGACTTCCGCTCGTACGCCCGGGTCGAGGTCCCGCTCGACCCGGGCGTCACGGCTTTCGTGGGACCCAACGGCCAGGGCAAGACCAACCTCGTCGAGGCGGTCGGCTACCTGGCGACCCTCGGCAGCCACCGCGTCTCCTCCGACGCCCCGCTGGTCCGCCTCGGCGCGGACCGGGCGTTCATCCGCGCGGCCGTCGTTCAGGGCGAGCGGCAGCAGCTGATCGAGCTGGAGCTCAACCCGGGCAAGGCCAACCGTGCCAGACTCAACCGCTCGTCCCAGGTCAGACCCCGGGACGTGCTGGGCATCGTGCGCACGGTGCTGTTCGCCCCCGAGGACCTGGCCCTGGTCAAGGGGGACCCAGGGGAGCGCCGCCGGTTCCTCGACGAGCTGGTCACGGCCCGTTCCCCGCGGATGGCGGGCGTGCGCTCGGACTACGAGCGCGTGCTCAAGCAGCGCAACACCCTGCTGAAGTCCGCGGTCATGGCCCGTCGGCACGCCGGCCGGTCGATGGACGTCTCCACCCTGGACATCTGGGACCAGCACCTGGCCCGCGCCGGCGCCGAACTGCTGGCGCATCGCCTGGACCTGATCGCCGCCCTGCTGCCGCTGACCGACGCCGCGTACGAGCGGCTGGCGCCCGGCGGCGGACCGGTCGCCTTCGACTACCGCGGCCCGGTGGGCGTCGGCGGTCCGGAGGGCGCGCGCACCCGCGAGGAGCTCTACGAGGTGCTGATCACCGCGCTCGGCGAGGCCCGCAAGCAGGAGATGGAACGCGGCGTGACCCTCGTCGGGCCGCACCGCGACGACCTCGTGCTGCGGCTGGGGCAGCTGCCGGCCAAGGGGTACGCGAGCCACGGCGAGTCCTGGTCGTACGCGCTGGCGCTGCGGCTGGCCTCGTACGAGCTGCTGAAGGCGGAGGGCAACGAGCCGGTGCTCGTCCTGGACGACGTCTTCGCCGAGCTGGACGCCCGCCGCCGGGAGCGGCTGGCGGAGCTGGTCGCGGACGGCGAGCAGGTGCTGGTGACGGCCGCGGTGGACGACGACGTCCCGGGCGTGCTGACGGGCGCGCGGTACGCGGTCTCCGAGGGAACGGTCGAGCGCGCATGACCGAGCAGTCACCGGCGCGCAGGGCCCCCGAGCCGTCCGGAGTGGACCTGGCGCGGGTCGCGTTGCGCGCGGCGAAGGAGCAGGCGCGGGCGCGGGGCGCGGCCGTGCAGCAGAAGAAGCAGGCGCGCCGCGGCGGCCTGCGCTCCGGCGCGCGTGCCGACGGACGCGACCCGCTGCCGCTGGGCGCGGCCATCAACCGTCTGATCACCGAGCGCGGCTGGGAGACGCCCGCGGCGGTCGGCGGGGTCACCGGGCGCTGGCCGCAGATCGTCGGCGAGAACGTGGCGCTGCACTGCGAGCCGCAGGGGTACGACGAGGACGCCCGGGTGCTCACCGTGCGGTGCGACTCGACGACGTGGGCGACCCAGCTCCGGCTGCTCGCCCCGACGCTGGTGGCCCGGCTCAACGACGACCTGGGCCAGGGCACCGTCCGGCTGATCAAGGTGCTGGGCCCGGGCGGGCCGGGGCGCCGGTACGGAGCGCTGCGGGCTCCGGGGAGCACGGGGCCGGGCGACACCTACGGGTGAGGCGTGCCGGTTCGGGCACGGGGGACCTCTGAGGCGGATCGGGGCGAACGGGGGAGGACGTGTCCCCCGAGCGTGGTAGCGGGCGGTTGACAACCCAAAGCGCTGAGTGCCGCTGTGAGCCTCTTGGAGCCCCGGGCTACATATAGGGAGTCGGCTGATGCCGGTTCAGGGCGGCACATGCGGACTCAGACGCCGCCAAACCCCCATTCATGTCGGCGCTACCGGTAGACTGGTGGTAATCCCGCGCGTTTCGCGGAAACAAGTCGAACGACGCAGTCGCTCCCGCCTGCCCTCCCGGTCTCCCGGACCGACGACGGCGCCCCGCCGCACAGGCAGGAGAAGGTCTGTGCTGTGCCAGAAAGGGCGCTTCGTGGCCGATTCCGGCAACCCCAACGAGAACACCACCCCTTCCCCCGAGGAAGGCGCCACTCCTGTGCCGGAGGACGCCTCGTCCGGCACCCCGGGCGGAGGTGCGTCGTACGACGCCAGCGCGATCACCGTGCTGGAGGGTCTGGACGCGGTCCGCAAGCGGCCGGGCATGTACATCGGTTCCACCGGTGAGCGCGGCCTGCACCACCTGGTGCAGGAGGTCGTCGACAACTCGGTCGACGAGGCCCTGGCCGGCCACGCCGACACCATCGACGTGACGATCCTGCCGGACGGCGGCGTCCGCGTGGTCGACAACGGCCGCGGCATCCCCGTCGGCATCGTCCCCTCCGAGGGCAAGCCGGCCGTCGAGGTCGTGCTGACCGTCCTGCACGCGGGCGGCAAGTTCGGCGGCGGCGGTTACGCGGTCTCCGGTGGTCTGCACGGCGTCGGCGTCTCCGTCGTCAACGCGCTGTCGACGCGCGTCGCCGTCGAGGTCAAGACGGACGGCTACCGCTGGACCCAGGACTACAAGCTCGGCGTCCCCACCGCCCCGCTGCAGAAGAACGAGGCGACGGACGAGACCGGCACCTCCGTCACCTTCTGGGCCGACGGCGACATCTTCGAGACCACCGAGTACTCCTTCGAGACGCTGTCGCGGCGCTTCCAGGAGATGGCGTTCCTCAACAAGGGCCTGACCATCGCCCTGACCGACGAGCGCCCGGACCACGTGGACGAGGAGGGCAAGCCGCTCTCCGTCCGCTACCACTACGAGGGCGGCATCTCGGACTTCGTCCGCTACCTCAACTCGCGCAAGGGCGAGCTGATCCACCCCACGGTGATCGCGCTCGAGGCCGAGGACAAGGAGCGGATGCTCTCGGTCGAGATCGCGATGCAGTGGAACAGCCAGTACACCGAGGGCGTCTACAGCTTCGCGAACATCATCCACACCCATGAGGGCGGTACCCACGAGGAGGGCTTCCGCGCCGCGCTGACCTCGCTGATCAACAAGTACGCGCGCGACAAGAAGCTGCTCCGCGAGAAGGACGACAACCTCACGGGCGACGACATCCGCGAGGGTCTGACCGCGATCATCTCGGTCAAGCTGAGCGAGCCGCAGTTCGAGGGCCAGACCAAGACCAAGCTGGGCAACACGGAGGCGAAGACCTTCGTCCAGAAGGCGGTCTACGAGCACCTCACCGACTGGCTGGACCGCAACCCCAACGAGGCCGCGGACATCATCCGCAAGTCGATCCAGGCCGCCACGGCCCGTGTCGCCGCCCGCAAGGCGCGCGACCTGACCCGCCGCAAGGGTCTGCTGGAGACCGCCTCGCTGCCCGGCAAGCTGTCGGACTGCCAGTCGAACGACCCGGCCAAGTGCGAGATCTTCATCGTCGAGGGTGACTCCGCCGGCGGCTCGGCCAAGTCCGGCCGGAACCCCGAGTACCAGGCGATCCTCCCGATCCGCGGCAAGATCCTCAACGTCGAGAAGGCCCGGATCGACAAGATCCTCCAGAACCAGGAGATCCAGGCGCTGATCTCCGCGTTCGGCACCGGGGTCCACGAGGACTTCGACATCGACAAGCTCCGCTATCACAAGATCATCCTGATGGCGGACGCCGACGTCGACGGCCAGCACATCAACACCCTGCTGCTGACCTTCCTCTTCCGCTTTATGCGCCCGCTGGTCGAGGCCGGGCACGTCTACCTGTCGCGCCCGCCGCTGTACAAGATCAAGTGGGGCCGCGACGACTTCGAGTACGCGTACTCGGACCGCGAGCGCGACGCGCTGATCCAGCTCGGCCGGGAGAACGGCAAGCGGATCAAGGACGACTCGGTCCAGCGCTTCAAGGGTCTCGGCGAGATGAACGCCGAGGAGCTGCGCGTCACCACGATGGACATCGACCACCGGGTGCTCGGCCAGGTCACCCTGGACGACGCGGCGCAGGCGGACGACCTGTTCTCGGTGCTCATGGGCGAGGACGTCGAGGCACGGCGTTCGTTCATCCAGCGCAACGCCAAGGACGTCCGCTTCCTCGACATCTGAGTCGGCCTGCACGAACAGCCGCGGCTCGAAAGGACTTTGAACACCAATGGCCGACGAGATGACCCCTGACACGCCCGTGACCCCGGACGGCACCACGCCCGAGGGCCAGCCCGCCGCCATCGAGGGCGTCGGGATGCGCGTCGAGCCCGTCGGGCTCGAAACGGAGATGCAGCGCTCCTACCTCGACTACGCGATGAGCGTCATCGTCTCGCGTGCGCTGCCCGACGTGCGGGACGGCCTCAAGCCGGTGCACCGGCGCGTGCTCTACGCGATGTACGACGGCGGGTACCGCCCCGAGAAGGGCTTCTACAAGTGCGCCCGCGTCGTCGGCGACGTCATGGGTACGTACCACCCGCACGGTGACGCCTCCATCTACGACGCCCTGGTCCGGCTGGCCCAGCCGTGGTCCATGCGGATGCCGCTGGTCGACTCCAACGGCAACTTCGGCTCCCCGGGCAACGACCCGGCGGCCGCCATGCGGTACACCGAGTGCAAGATGGCCCCGCTGTCCATGGAGATGGTCCGGGACATCGACGAGGAGACCGTCGACTTCCAGGACAACTACGACGGCCGGAACCAGGAGCCGACGGTCCTGCCGTCGCGCTTCCCCAACCTGCTGGTGAACGGTTCCGCCGGCATCGCGGTCGGCATGGCGACCAACATCCCGCCGCACAACCTGCGCGAGGTCGCCGAGGGCGCCCAGTGGTACCTGGCCAACCCGGAGGCGACCCCCGAGGAGCTGCTCGACGCGCTCATCGACCGGATCAAGGGCCCCGACTTCCCGACCGGCGCCCTGGTGGTCGGCCGCAAGGGCATCGAGGAGGCGTACCGCACCGGCCGCGGCTCGATCACCATGCGCGCGGTGGTCGAGGTCGAGGAGATCCACAACCGCCAGTGCCTGGTGGTCACCGAGCTGCCCTACCAGGTCAACCCGGACAACCTCGCGCAGAAGATCGCCGACCTGGTGAAGGACGGCAAGATCGGCGGCATCGCGGACGTCCGTGACGAGACCTCGTCCCGGACCGGTCAGCGCCTGGTGATCGTCCTCAAGCGGGACGCCGTCGCCAAGGTCGTCCTCAACAACCTCTACAAGCACACCGACCTCCAGACGAACTTCGGCGCGAACATGCTCGCCCTGGTCGACGGCGTGCCGCGCACCCTGTCGCTGGACGCGTTCATCCGCAACTGGGTCACCCACCAGATCGAGGTCATCGTCCGGCGCACCCGTTTCCGGCTGCGCAAGGCCGAGGAGCGCGCCCACATCCTGCGCGGTCTGCTGAAGGCCCTGGACGCGATCGACGAGGTCATCGCGCTGATCCGGCGCAGCGACACGGTCGACGTCGCCCGCGAGGGCCTGATGGGCCTGCTGTCGATCGACGAGATCCAGGCCAACGCGATCCTGGAGATGCAGCTCCGCCGGCTGGCGGCCCTGGAGCGGCAGAAGATCGTCGCGGAGCACGACGAACTCCAGGCGAAGATCAACGAGTACAACGCGATCCTGGCCTCGCCGGAGCGCCAGCGCGGCATCATCAGCGACGAACTCACGGCCATCGTCGAGAAGTTCGGCGACGACCGGCGCTCCAAGCTGGTGCCCTTCGAAGGTGACATGTCCATCGAGGACCTGATCGCCGAGGAGGACATCGTCGTCACCATCACCAACGGTGGTTACGTCAAGCGCACCAAGACCGAGGACTACCGCTCGCAGAAGCGCGGCGGCAAGGGGGTGCGGGGCACCAAGCTGAAGCAGGACGACATCGTCGACCACTTCTTCGTCTCCACCACCCACCACTGGCTGCTCTTCTTCACCAACAAGGGCCGGGTCTACCGGGCCAAGGCGTACGAGCTGCCGGACGCCGGCCGGGACGCGCGCGGCCAGCACGTGGCCAACCTGCTCGCCTTCCAGCCGGACGAGAAGATCGCCCAGATCCTCGCCATCCGCGACTACGACGCGGCGCCCTACCTGGTGCTGGCCACCAAGTCCGGCCTGGTGAAGAAGACCTCGCTGAAGGACTACGACTCCCCGCGCTCCGGTGGCGTCATCGCGATCAACCTCCGGGCGATGGACGACGGCCGCGAGGACGAGCTGATCGGCGCCGAGCTGGTGTCGGCCGACGACGACCTGCTGCTGATCAGCAAGAAGGCGCAGTCCATCCGCTTCACCGCGACGGACGACTCGCTCCGCCCGATGGGCCGGGCCACCTCCGGCGTCAAGGGCATGAGCTTCCGTGAGGGTGACGAACTGCTGTCGATGAACGTCGTCCGTCCGGGCACGTTCGTCTTCACCGCGACCGACGGCGGCTACGCCAAGCGCACCAACGTGGACGAGTACCGCGTCCAGGGCCGCGGCGGCCTCGGCATCAAGGCCGCGAAGATCGTCGAGGACCGGGGTTCGCTGGTCGGCGCCCTGGTCGTGGAGGCGACGGACGAGATCCTCGCGATCACCCTCAGCGGTGGTGTCATCCGGACCCGGGTCGACGAAGTGCGGGAAACCGGGCGTGACACCATGGGCGTCCAACTGATCAATTTGGGCAAGCGCGACGCCGTCGTGGGCATCGCGAGGAACGCCGAGGCCGGCCGTGAGGCCGAGGAGGTCGACGAGGACACGTCGGCCGAGGCCGGGGGCGGGGGGCCCGAGGTGGCCGGAGGCACGGAGCCTGCGGTCGAGGACACCGAGGAGTAGGTCGTGAGTCGAGCCACGGGCACCGCGGCAAGCGGTGCGGACGCCGGACGGCGCGGTGCCGGTGCTTCGTCGAGCACCGCGGTCGGCAAGGGCGGTGCCCGTGGCGCCGACGCGGACGGGGCAGACTCCCCGGGTGGGAGCGACACCACCGCCGCGAACAGGGGGGACTCCATGACGGAGACCAAGGGCCCGAAGCCGTACCACCCGCCGAAGGCCTACGAGCCGCCGGCCGAGCGCACCGCGTCCAAGGCGGGCAAGGGCGCCGCGGGCGCCGCCAAGGGGGGCACCAAGAGCATGAGCAAGTCCGCGGGCAGCGCCACGGCCCCGGCCGCGTCCCGGTCCGTCCCCGCCCAGGGCACGGGCAAGGCACCGGCCGGCAAGGCGCCGGACGCCGCGGCTCCGCGCACCCGCTCCGCGCGGCTGCGGGTGGCCAAGGCCGACCCCTGGTCGGTGATGAAGGTCAGCTTCCTGCTGTCCCTCGCCCTGGCCGTCTGCACGATCGTGGCGGTCACGGTGCTGTGGCTGGTCCTGGACGCCATGGGGGTCTTCTCCGCCGTCGGCGGGACCATCAGCGACGCCACCTCCGGGGAGGGCGGCGGGTTCGACCTCCAGTCGTTCCTGTCGCTGCCGCGGGTCCTGATGTTCACCGTCGTGATCGCGGTCATCGAGGTGGTCCTGGCGACCGCCCTGGCGACCCTGATCGCCTTCGTCTACAACCTCTCGGCGTCCTTCGTGGGCGGTGTCGAGCTCACCCTCGCCGAGGACGAGTAGCCGTCGGGGGCGGTCCGCCGGGGGGTGGCGGACGGCGATTTTGGGACTGGGCCCCAAGTGCGCTAATCTTTCGGTGCAGCGCGGGGCTATAGCTCAGACGGTTAGAGCGCTTCCCTGATAAGGAAGAGGCCACAGGTTCAAGTCCTGTTAGCCCCACCGGCCCGATCGGCCCGGACGGAGAGAAATCTCCGGCCGGGCCGATCGGCTTTTCCGAGCTTGTATGGGCCGGAGTGGGGCCGGAGTGGGCTCGGATCGGACCGGAGTGGACCCGACAGGGCCGTACGGAACGGCGGGGCCGGCCCGGAGGGGTCTCCGGAAAGGTCCGATACAGGTCACCGATCGGTATCGGCCGGTGTGTATCATCGGCCACCAGAGTCCCCTTACGTCAAGGAAAGACGAGGTCGCGCGGTGAAGAAGCTGCTCCTGGTCGCACTGGCCGCCATCGGCGGGCTCCTCGTGTACCGCCAGATCCAGGCGGATCGCGCCGAGCAGGATCTGTGGACGGAGGCGACCGACTCCGTGCCCGCAGGTTCGGGTGTGTGAGACGACGAGTTCTACGCGGAGCCCCGGCCGGTACGACGGCCGGGGCTCCGTTGTCTTTCCGGCACCAATCCGGTGCCTTCCGTCCGGCCGCCCCCTTCCGCCCACCCGTTCCGGCCAGAGTCTTCACTACTGCGAATAAAATGATTGCAATAGTGAATGCGGTGAAGGGGTCGGCTCAGGCCGAAGCGGCGAGGGCCCAGATCCCCACCCCCAGGCACAACAGCGCCACCACCAGCACCACGACCGCCGTGGAACGGGCCGGAGGAGGCGGACGCCGACGCCCGTCGGCACCGCGAGGAGCCCCCAGGGGCAGCGCGACCGGCTGTGGGGGCGTGGGCGGCATCGGAGGCGGTACGAGCCGTGGCGGGCCGCCCAGGGGGCTGTGAGGGGCCTCCGGGCCGTCGGCCCCGAACCCCGGCGGCAGCGGGCCGATCTGGTCGAAGACCTCGATCCGCTCCTCCCCGGCCGCGGGCGGGGGCAGCAGCGGGACGGCCGCGGCCAGGGCCGCGCGGGCCTCGGCGGCGCTCCGGAAGCGCAGCGCGGGGTCGGGGGCCAGGAGCCGGGCCAGGACGGCCCACAGCGCCACGGGGATGCCCTCCGGTGCCGGAGGCGCCGGTTCCGCGGCCAGCCGCCGCACCAGAGCGTCGGCGTCCGGTTTCCGTCCGGTCAGCAGATACAGCGCGACGAGTCCGACGGCGAACAGATCGGCGGGGAAGTCCGGTTCCTCGCCCGCCATTTGCTCGGGCGCGAAGTAACCGGGAGTTCCCATCACATAGTTGGTCTCGGTGAGCCGCGGTTCGCCCTTGCGCATCGCACAGCCGAAATCGGAGAGGCGTAAATGAGGGGGCCCGGTGCCGGTCGCCTCCAAAAGCAGATTCGCCGGTTTGATGTCCCGGTGCACCACACCTTCCGCGTGCACCGCGACGAGTGCGTCCAGCAACTGGTCCAGCAGAACGCAGGCGAAACGCGCGGGCAACGGTCCGTAATCACCGATGAGATGGGCGACCGAACCGCCGTGCACCACGTCCATGGTGAACAGCACCCGGTCGTCGTCGGCGGCCCAGCTGACCGGGGCCAGCACATGCGGATGATCGATGCGCAGCGCCTGCTCGCGGACGAAGCGCAGCAGCAGGGTGTGGGCATGGCTCTGCTTGAGCACCTTCGCCGCCGCGTACCGCCGGCGCGCCCGGTCCCAGACCCGCCAGACCTCCCCCACCCCACCGCGCCCGATGGGGTCCACCAGCTCGTAGCGCCCGGCGAACACCTCCCCCATCGCGGCGGGTCAGCTCTGGTGCGCCTCGTAGTGGGCGACCGCCTCGGCGGTCCGGCCGGCGCCGTAGACGCGCAGGAACTCGGCCAGTTCGGGGTGGGTGGGGGCGAGCGTGCCGGCCGCGTCGATGATGTCGCCGGCGGCGGCCACCGAGCGCAGCAGCGACTGGATCTCGCGGACCACCCGCTTGACGGTCGGGGCGCCGCTGCTGGCCGTGGTCTGCGTGGAGTTGAGGACCGAGCCGCCGGAGCTCCGCTTGACCTCCTCCATCCGCTCCGCCGCCTCCGCGGCGCTCACGCTGCCGTCGGCCACCTGGTGGGAGAGTTCCTGGAGGGCCTGGACGCGCTGTACCACCGCCGGGTTGCCGATCTTCGCCCGCTGACCGCTCATCAACTGCGAGAGCATGGGCGCCGAAAGGCCCAGGACGGAGGCGAGACGGGCCTGGTTGAGACCGAGATCGTCGATCAGCCGGCGGAAGAGCGCCCCCAGCGGCTCCCCGTACCAGCTCCGCTGCAGCTCTCGTGCGCGGGCGGTGGCTTCCTGCTGTGCTGCGTCCATCTCGCTCTCCCCTTCGCTTCGCTGCCGCGAATCTTGCGGTGCATCCTACGGAGAGTGGTGGGTCGCGGCGATACCTGGTCGGCCCCGCTCCCGGCACCGGGTACCCTGGTGCTCCGAGGGGCCTTAGCTCAGTTGGTAGAGCGCTGTCTTTGCATGGCAGATGTCAGGGGTTCGACTCCCCTAGGCTCCACGCAAATCCCCTCCGACCTGCGGCTACGCGGTCGGAGGGGATTTTTTGACGTCCGGGGCCGGGTGGCCCGGGAGGCCGGACGGCCGTCAGGAGTGGTCGTCGTCCTTCTTGCCTTCGCCGGCCGCCTTCTCGTCCTCGCCGGCCGCGGCCTCCGCCTCGGCCTGCTTGGCCTGGACCTCCGGGTCGAGCGGGGAGCGCTCGCCGCTGCCGTCCACGGAGGAGAGGTGCGGGCGGTCGGCGATCTCGGTGGCGGCCGGGGGCTCGACCAGCCAGTCCGGGTTGGCCTGCTTGTCCCACCACTTCCAGGCCGCGACGGCGCCCCCCACCAGCAGGCCCGCGAAGGCCAGCCGCTTGACCGCCCGGCCGGCCCGGGAGCGGCGCCGGCGCTTGCGGCCCAGGCGCTCCACGTCTTGGGCGGACACCTGGCCGCGCAGGACGGCGAGGGCGGCCGTGGAGCGGGAGACGGCCTCGTCGCGGACGGGCTCGGCGGCGGCACGGGCCCGCGCGGCGGCCTGGTTGACCTTGGGAGGAAGGACCTCCCGGGCATGGTCGATCCGGGGCTGCAGGTGCGCGTCGTACTGGGAACGCGCCTGGTGGGCGGCGCCCGCCACCTTGGGGGCGAGCCGGACGCGGGCTTCGTGCGCGTAGTGCACGGCGGCGTCCTTGGCCGTGCCGGCGTAGGGCGCCACCACTTCGGCCGCGTGGCGCACGCTGTCCTTGGCGGTGCTGGTCGCGGCGCGCACGCTGTCCTTGCGGGTCACGAGAACCTCCTCCTCGGTGGCGTACTGGACTGTCGCCTTTCCACCCAGTGGGAAATCATGCCTGTCCAGGGGCGGTCCGGCAGGTTCGGAAAGGCATCCGGGTCAACGGGCCTCCGGCTCGACAATGCCATGGTTCGCCGCCGCGCGCGGGGCTTTGGGCGTTACTCGCCGGGCGCCGGTCCGTGCGAGGATCGGTGGCTGTCAGTGCAGACTATGGAAGGTAGATCGTGGCCGAGCAGCTCTACGCCACCCTTAAGACCAACCAGGGGGACATCGAGATCCGGCTCCTGCCGGATCACGCCCCGACGACGGTCAAGAACTTCGTCGAGCTCGCGAAGGGCGAGCGCGAGTGGACCCACCCGGCGACCGGGAAGAAGTCCACGGACAAGCTGTACGACGGCACGGTGTTCCACCGCGTCATCAGCGGCTTCATGATCCAGGGCGGTGACCCGCTGGGCAACGGCACCGGCGGCCCGGGGTACGAGTTCAAGGACGAGTTCCACCCCGACCTGTCCTTCAACAAGCCCTACCTGCTGGCCATGGCCAACGCCGGCCCGGGCACCAACGGCTCGCAGTTCTTCATCACCGTGTCCCCGACCACGTGGCTGACCGGCAAGCACACCATCTTCGGTGAGGTCACCAACGACGCGAGCAAGAAGGTCGTGGACGCCATCGCGGGCACCCAGACCAACCCGCGGACCGACCGTCCGGTGCAGGACGTCGTCATCGAGAGCGTCGTGATCGAGTCCCGCTGAGGACCGTTCGCGTACTCCGGGAACCCGGCGCCCCGCCCGTCCGTAAGACGGGCGGGGCCCTGCTCATCAACGGCGGCGCCCGGGTCCGCCACAGGGGCGAGGGGAGAGCATGAACGACCAGGCCGTCTGCTGTTACCGGCATCCGGACCGCGAGACGGGCATCCGCTGTACGCGCTGCGAACGGCCGATCTGCCCGGACTGCATGGTCAACGCCTCGGTCGGCTTCCACTGCCCCGAGTGCTCGGGCGGTTCCGGTACCGACCGCGGGAGTGAACGGCGGGACGCCGCCCCGCGGACCGTCGGGGGCGCCGTCGACCGGCCCGGCGACCCCTTCCTGGTGACCAAGGTGCTGCTGGGGATCAACCTCGCGATCTGGATCGCGGTGCTGGTCCAGGGGCCGGACCTGGTGGGCACCCTGGAGCTGATGGGCCGCGACCCGTTCCAGGACGGCGAGGGCGTGGCCGAGGGCCAGTGGTACCGGCTGCTGACCTCGCTCTTCCTGCACGAGTCGGTGATGCACATCGGCTTCAACATGCTGTCGCTCTGGTGGCTGGGGCCCCCGCTGGAGGCCGCTTTCGGCCGGGCCCGGTACCTGGCGCTCTATCTGCTGTCGGGGCTCGGCGGCAGCGCGCTCACCTATCTGATGGTGGACGCGGGCGGCCGGTCGTACGGCGCCTCGGGCGCGATCTTCGGCCTGCTGGGCGCCACGGCCGTGCTGATGCGCCGGCTGAAGTACGACATGCGCCCGGTGATGGCGCTGCTCGTGCTCAACCTGATCTTCACCTTCACCTGGCGGAACATCGCCGCGGAAGCGCACATCGGCGGCCTGGTGGTGGGTGCTCTGGTGGCGTACGGCATGGTGCACGCGCCCCGCGCGCGCCGCGCGCTGGTGCAGTGGCTGACCTGCGGGGCCGCGCTGCTGGCGATCGTGGTGACCGTGGCCGTCCGGACGGCCGAGCTGACCTAGGCCGGCCCGGCCGGACGCCCTCCGGAGCGCCGGCCCGGCCCGTCACCCACATCAGTGGGCCGGGGGTTGTCCACAGCATCCCCCGGCCGGTGTGCAGAACGCCGGGAAAGGCGTCACCGACTCCGCTGAGACCCGCTCCGACCTGCGCATACGGCGAAGTACGCCGGTGTGGAGGATGGCCCGCGGGAATCGCGAACAGTCACACCGGCGTCAACGCCAAGGAAGTTATCCACAGATCTTCTGAGTTTTTCCCCACTGTGGACGAGGGTGTGGATAACTCGCTACTTCCACTGTGTGGAGACCACGAACCCCGCCGCGATGAAGCCGAAGCCGACCACGATGTTCCAGTTGTGCAGGGACTCGATGGGCATGTCGCTGCCGGTCACGTAGAAGACGACGATCCACGCGAGACCGATCAGGAACAGCGCCAGCATGAGCGGAGCCACCCAGCGCCGCCCGCTGTTCAGCTTGATGCTCTGCTGCTTCGCCGGCGGAGGCGTGAAGTCTTCCTTCTTGCGGATCCGTGACTTCGGCACGAGGAACTCTCCTGTCGATGCGCTGCGTAACCGCGCTGGGGGTACAAGGGCTGGTCGGCCGCGTCGGGGAGCGCTTCCTCCCCCCGGGCGTCCGTTAGCGTAGTGCTTCAGCGGCGTCGGAGAGGACAAGGGTACGTTGAGCAATTCTGCCGTCTCCACCAGCGACGCAACGCCCGGCCACCGTCCTCCCCGCCGGTTCCGTCCCGTACGGCTGCTGACGGCCGCGGTCTTCGCCCTCGCCGGCCTCATCTTCTGGATGAGCTTCAACACCGCCAAGGGCACCGACATCCGCACCGACGCCTCGATGCTCCGGCTGTCCGACCTCATCCAGGAGCGCAGCAAGGGCAACGGCGAACTGGAGCGGAGCGCCGCCGCCCTGCGCTCGGAGGTCGACTCCCTCGCCGGCCGGGACTCCGGCGCCGACACCGCCGAGGCCCGCAGGCTGGCCGCCCTGGGCGACGCCGCGGGCACCCGGGAGATCGGCGGCACCGGTCTGACGGTCACCCTGACCGACGCCCCGCCCAACGCCACCGCCAAGATCCCCGGCGTCCCGCAGCCCCAGCCCAACGACCTGGTCATCCACCAGCAGGACCTCCAGGCCGTCGTGAACGCCCTCTGGCAGGGCGGCGCCCAGGGCATCAAGGTGATGGACCAGCGGCTGATCTCCACCAGCGCCGTCCGCTGCGTCGGCAACACCCTCATCCTCCAGGGCCGCGTCTACTCCCCGCCGTACAAGATCACCGCCGTCGGTGACCGCGGCAGGCTGCGCAAGGCCCTGGACACCTCGCCCACCATCCAGAACTACCAGCAGTACGTCGCCGCCTACGGCCTCGGCTGGAAGGTCGACCAGCACGACAAGGTGACCCTCCCCGGCTACACCGGCGCGGTGGACCTGCACTACGCCAAGCCGGCCCGCTGACGGGCCCGGCGCGCCCGGCGTGAACTCCACGCCGGGGGTTTGCCCGGCTGCGCCCCGCGCACGGGTGCGGCCCCTTACTCTGGTGCGGCAAAGACCATCCCCGTCGGCAAGTAGGGACAGCATGTACGTCTGGATCTGGCGTCATCTGCCGGGCAACGCGTGGGTGAAGGCCCTGGTCTCCGTGGTCCTCGTGCTGGCCGTCGTCTACGTCCTCTTCCAGTACGTCTTCCCCTGGGCCGAACCGCTGCTGCCGTTCAACGACGTGACGGTCGACGACAGCCTGCCGACACCGGCAACGGAATGGCGGTGACGCGATGAGCGCGCGCATCCTCGTCGTGGACAACTACGACAGCTTCGTCTTCAACCTCGTCCAGTACCTGTACCAGCTCGGCGCCGAGTGCGAGGTGCGCCGGAACGACGAGGTCGAGACCGCGCACGCCCAGGACGGCTTCGACGGGGTGCTGCTCTCACCCGGCCCCGGAGCCCCCGAACAGGCCGGTGTCTGCGTCGACATGGTGCGGCACTGCGCGGCCACCGGGGTGCCGGTCTTCGGCGTCTGCCTGGGCATGCAGTCGATGGCCGTCGCGTACGGCGGGGTGGTCGGCCGGGCGCCCGAGCTGCTGCACGGCAAGACCTCGTCGGTGGTCCACCAGGGCGCGGGCGTCTTCCAGGGGCTGCCCTCGCCGTTCACCGCCACCCGCTACCACTCGCTCGCGGTCGCCCGGGAGGGCTGGCCGGACGAGCTGGAGATGACCGCCTGGACGGAGAACGGCGTCGCCATGGGCCTCCGCCACCGCGACCTCCCCGTCGAGGGCGTGCAGTTCCACCCCGAGTCGGTGCTCACCGAGTGGGGACACCGGATGCTGGCCAACTGGCTCGTCTCCTGCGGTGACACGGGGGCGGTGGAACGGTCGGCCGGGCTCGCCCCGGTGGTGGGCAAGGCCGGAGAGTGAACGGGCTCCGCCCCGAGCGGGACCCCTGGGGGGCGCCGGCACCGGAGCGGTACACGCCCCCGCCGACGGAACAGCGGCCGGCGGACCACCCGTCGGCGGTTCACACATCAGCTGGGACCCCGTACGGGTACGGGCCCGAGCCGGCCGCCGGGGCGTGGCAGCCCTCCGCGCCCGCCTCCTGGCCCACGCCACCCTCCCCCTGCC